>DASWUY010000504.1:0-2921 GCA_036401435.1 Acidobacteriaceae bacterium
TGGTGCTTCTCTGCAAAGGCGGAGCCACAGCAGAGCACCAGAAGGGAGAGAATGACAAGCTTCTTCATGAGGCTGATCCTAGCAAGTTCAAGCCCACCAATGCATCAAAATTGGGCGGAAGGGCACCGAAATCGTACTGGCACCCTCCAGGCTCTCCCCTCCGACTACCCCCGCAGCACCCCACGCAGCTACCTAACAAAACCGGCCCTGCCAGGCCCGTCGGCAAGGCCCAGCGCCTACCGAAGTACCGCCGTGCGGTTTACCCGCCCTCGCTTTGCGCCTAAAATCGAAGCAGCCCGCACGCCTTCGAAGACCGCCCGCGCATGACACAGAAAAGGTGCAGATGACGCAATCCCACCCGCTGCCGGCCCCTCAGGAGGCGCAGCAGAAGTCCTACTTCTTCAGCCATTTCGGCCTGAGCGAAACCCTGATCGAACGCTGCCTGGGCGAAGCCTTGAACGCTGGCGGCGAGTACGCGGATCTTTACTTCGAATCTGTCTCCGCTACCTCGCTCGGCGTCGACGAGTCGCTGGTGAAATCGGCCAGCCAGGGGGTAAGCGCAGGCTGTGGCATCCGGGTGCTCAGCGGCGAGCGTACCGGGTACGCCTACACCGACGACCTCTCTGCCGAGCCCCTGCTGCGCGCAGCACGCACCGCCGCCATGATCGCCAGCGGACCCGCCCGGCACCCCGTCATCAACCTGACCGAGGGGCTCAGAGAGGCGGACCGACCCCGGCTCTACCCCGCTCCGGCGGTCGAGCTGGACGCTGACATCGCCTCCAAGCTCGCCCTCGTCATGCGCGCCGATCAGGCCGCACGCGCCTATGACGCGCGCATCACGGAGGTGCGCGCCAGCTACCACGACGAGGTCCGCCGCATCCTGATCGCGGCTTCCGATGGCACCTACGAGAGCGACACCCAGCCGCTCGCCCGGCTCAACGTATTTGTCCTGGCCAAGGCAGACGGCAAAACCGCGCGCGGCACCAGCGGCGGCGGCGGGCGCGTCCAGATCGACTACTACCAGCACCAGCGCACGCCCGAGTATTTCGCGCGTGAGGCCGCACGCCAGGCCCTGCTGCAACTAGACGCGGTCGCCGCTCCCGCAGGCGAGATGGAGGTCGTGCTCGGCCCCGGCTGGCCCGGCGTGCTGCTCCATGAGGCCGTCGGCCATGGGCTGGAGGCAGACTTCAATCGTCGCGGCACCTCGGCCTTTGCCGGCCTGCTCGGCCAGCGCGTAGCCAGCTCCAGGGTCACCGTCGTCGACAACGGCACCGTGCCCTTCAAGCGCGGCTCCCTGCACGTGGACGATGAAGGCGCGCCCACCCATGAGACCGTGCTGATCGACCAGGGTGTGCTGAAGACCTACATGAGCGACAAGCTCTCTTCCCGGCTCATGAAGATGCCCTACACCGGCAACGGGCGCCGCGAGAGCTACCAGGCTGTCCCCATGCCGCGCATGACCAACACCTACATGCTGCCGGGAGAAGACGAGCCGGAAGATATCCTCCGCAGCGTCAGGCGTGGGCTCTACGCGGTCAACTTCGGCGGCGGTTCGGTCGACATCACCAGCGGCAAGTTCGTCTTCTCCGCATCTGAGGCCTACCTGATCGAGGATGGCAGGATTACGGCTCCCGTGCGCGACGCCACCCTGATCGGCAACGGTCCCGAAGCCCTCAAGTATGTCTCCATGGTCGGCCACGACCTGGCGCTCGATGAGGGCGTAGGCACCTGCGTGAAGCAGGGCCAGAGCGTCCCCGTAGGCGTCGGCATGCCCACCATCAAGCTCGACAAAATGACGGTAGGGGGAACAGGCAGGTGACCACAACAGCGCCCTATACTGCTCCCCTCGGTACCGACAGCGACCTGGTCGATCGCGCAGCCGCGGTGATGGAGCAGGCCGTGCGCACCGGTGCAGCCGATGCCGAGGTCATCCTGCGCGAGAGTGACGAGTTTGAAGCGCACGTACGCATGGGCGCACTCGAAACCCTCAAGAGCTCCGGATCGCGGGGCGTCGGGCTGCGCGTCTTTGTTGAGGGTGAAGGCGGCATGCATGTGGCCAGCACCTCGTCGAGCGACCTGTCCGCTCACGGCATCGATCACCTGGTCTCGGGCGCGCTGCAGCTCGCCCGCATGAGCTCACCCGATCCCCTGCAGGGCCTCCCCGAGCGGGAGGCTTTTGGCCGCCTCCCCGTAGACCTCGAGCTCTACCACCACGATGTGTACTCCATGCCGGTCGAGCAGCGGGTAGAGTTCGCGCGGCGCACCGAGGGCGCCTCCCTCGCAGCCGATTCGCGCATTCGTAACAGCGGCGGTGGCAGTTTCGACGCCGCAACCTCGCACCGCATCCTGGTCAACTCGCGCGGCTTCAGCGGCAGCTATCGCAGCTCCTACTGCAGCCTGTCCACCAGCCCCATTGCCACCGGCGCCGGCGGCGAGATGCAGAGGGACTACTGGTACTCCAGTGCCCGCTCCGTCACCAGGCTCGATTCCCCTGAGTCGATCGGCGAGGAGGCGGCCCGACGCACCCTTCGCCGGCTGGACGGTCGCAAGGTGTCCACCCAGCAGGTACCCATCGTCTTCTCTCCCGAGATTGCAAGATCCATCGTCGGCGCCATGGCAGACGCGGCCAACGGCGACTCCATCTACCGCGGTGCCTCGTTCTTCTCCGGCAGAATGGGCGAAAAGGTAGCATCCCTCGACATCACCATCGTCGATGACGGCACACTCCCCGGCCTCTTCGGCTCCTCCCCCTTTGACGGCGAAGGGCTGCCCACCCGGCGCACCGTGCTCATCGACAAGGGCGTGCTCAAGAGCTATCTGCTCAACACCTACACCGGCCGCAAACTCGGGCTGCCCAGTACCGGCAGCGCCTCGCGCGGGCTCACCGGCAATCCCGGCATCGGCACGCACAACCTCTACCT
>DASWUY010000505.1:0-30640 GCA_036401435.1 Acidobacteriaceae bacterium
GTGTCAGCCGCTGGCGGATTCCGCGCCTTCCCTGTGGCGAAGAACCCGCTGAGCGAACCGCATGCCCCGTCGCTCCAAGACCTCGCCGGTTACGGCAGCGCCGCCCCGTCGACCGACACCGTCACCGCAGCGCCCAGCGCCCGCCAGAATCCCGAAACGGCGTCCACCACTCCCGCCAACACCCCGGGCGCATGCACCACCTCCACCGCCAACGAGCCCTCGCATCCTGCGAGCAGCACAGGCAGCCGTAATCCCACGCACCGCTCGCCGCGATACGTGCACGAGGCAAGATCCGCAATACTCATCACCCGCGTCGGCGTTGCAAGGATCGTGTGCGGCGGCGCCATCCGGTCCAGCAGGCTGAAGATCTCGAGCTTCGACTCCATCTCATCCGGCACAAAGTCGATCACCAGATCCGCGTCACGCACCGCCTCTTCCACGCTCGCCGCGTAGAAGATCGCCGACCCAGCTCCAGCCGCCTCCATCCTGGCCGCCGCCAGCCGCCGCCTCGCCGGCATCAGGTCCTCGAGCGTCACCCGGTAGCCGGCCTCTGCCGCCCACCGCGCTACCCAGGTCCCCTCTTCCCCTGCGCCCAGCACCGCCACGCGGCCTACCGCAAAGCCCGCTTTCACCCTACTTGGTCAGCGCCGCCATTACCTGGCTCACGCTCGGGTCCGACTTGTTCAGGTGCTCGCTCACCCGCACCCGCTCGTCCGCTGTCAGGGTCGGTGCCAGCGCCAGGATGCGCCGCAGCGTCGTCGATACATCGTCTACGTAGTTCATCAACCGGATGGCTTCGCCGGAAAGTGGCATGGTGTTCCCTCGCTTGTCTCTGGTAACCGGGCGCTGCGCGCTAGTGGCCGTATGGCCCTCGGCTTCCCCTCCAGTATAGCCGCGCGCCCACAGCCTCCGCCCCTTGCGCCGTCATGCATCCAATCCGTAGCCGCCCTCCCCCAACCAGAAACAGACACCACCCGATCCGAGAAAGAAGCATGACCGACTGCATACAGAACACGCTCCAGACCACCGCCCGCATCCCTCGCTCTACCTACCGCCTCCAGATGCACCAGGGCTTCACCTTCGCCGACGCTCAGGCCGTCCTCCCCTACCTGCAGCAGCTCGGCATCGGCGATGCCTACGCCTCGCCCATCTTTGAGGCGCGCCCCGGCTCCATGCACGGCTACGATGTCACCCGCCACGACCGCCTCAACCCCGAACTCGGCGGCATGCCCGCCTTTCAGCCCTTCGCTGCCGCGCTCCAGGCCGCCGGCATGGGCCTGCTCCTCGACATCGTGCCCAACCACATGGGCGTCGGCAATGACTCCGTCTGGTGGCAGGATGTGCTCGAAAACGGCCGCGCCTCCCGCTACTCCGGCTACTTCGATATCGACTGGACCCCGCTCAAGCAAGACATGCAGCACAAGCTCCTGCTCCCCATCCTCGGCAATCAGTACGGCGTGGAGCTGGAAGACGGCAACATCCAGGTAAAGTTCGAGGACGGCCAGGCCCGCATCGCCTACTACGACCACCTGATGCCCATCGCCCCCCGCACCTTTCCCACCCTCTTCCCCCCACAGCGGGATGCCGAGGTCGGCGGCCCCCCGGACTTCCGCGCCCTGCTCGACGAACTCGCTGCCCTGCCCCCACATGAGTCCACCGAGGAGAAGGCCATCGCGCTCCGCCGCGAACGCCTCGCCGTGCTCAAGCCGCGCCTCCACACCGCCCTCGCCTCGCCCACCCTTGCGCCCGTGCTCCAGAAAGCCGCCGCCGCCATCAACGGCACCAAGGGCGCCGCGCCCAGCTTCGACGCCCTCCACGCCCTGCTCGACATGCAGCCCTACCGCCTTGCCTCCTGGAAGACCTCCTCCGAGCAGATCAACTACCGCCGCTTCTTCGACGTCAACGACCTCGTCGGCCTGCGCATGGAAAACCCTGCCGTCTTCGCCGAGACCCACTCCCTGCTCCGCGCCCTCCTCGCCAACCGCCAGATCACTGGCCTCCGCATCGACCACTGCGACGGCATGTTCAACCCCCGCACCTACCTCGTCCGCCTGCAGGAGCTCTTTGTCGCCAGCCAGTGCTGCGGCCCTGTCGCCCACGACGACGCTACCCCGTCCGGCGTCGAGCAGCCCGTCCTCGACGCCTCCGGCCGCGTGGACTGGGCCAACGCCCGGCTGCCCCTCTACTGCGTCGTCGAGAAGATCCTCGAGCCCGGCGAGGTCCTGCCTCGTGACTGGCCCGTCCAAGGCACCTCCGGCTACGACTTCGTCCACTTCGCCACCCAGCTCTTCATCCAGCCCAAAAACCAGAAGCGCTTCAACACCCTCTACGCCGACATCCTCGGCGAACGCATGCAGTCCGAGCAGGTCCTCTACGACTCCAAGCGCAAGATCATGGAGAGCTCACTCTCGAGCGAGACCCACGTCCTCACCAACCTGCTCTCGCAACTCGCAGGCGCCGACCGCCGCGCCCGCGACCTCACCAACACGCTGCTTGAGCGCGTCATCCGCGAGACCATCGCCTGCTTCCCCATCTACCGCACCTACATCGACGAGCGCGGCCACTACTCCGATCACGACCGCGAGACGATCGAGCAGGCCATTCAGAAGGCCCGTCGCCGCGCCCCCGAGCTCGACGCCTCTGCCTTCGACTTCCTGGAGCGGGTCCTCCTGCTCGGTGGCCGCCCCGGCTTTGAGCACGATGAGGAGTACAACGACGCCCAACTCTACTTCGCCCTCAAGTTCCAGCAGCTCACCGGCCCCGTCATGGCCAAGAGCGTTGAAGATACCTCCTTCTACGTCTACAACCGCTTCATCTCGTCCAACGAAGTCGGCTCCTCCATGGAAGCCTTCGGCATCCGCCCCGAGGTCCTCCACCAGGCCAACGCCGAGCGCCAGCGCATCACCCCGCACACCATGCTCACCACCTCCACGCACGACACCAAGCGCTCTGAAGACGTGCGCTGCCGGCTCAACGTGCTCTCTGAAATGCCCGACGAGTGGGCCTCCCGCATCCGCCAGTGGCAGCAGCTCAACGCCCGCCACAAGCGCTCCCTCTCCACCGGCCAGCTCGCCCCCGATGCCAACGAGGAGTACCTGCTCTACCAGACCATCGTCGGCGTCTGGCCCTGGCAGGAGACCGGCACAGACGAGCGCGGCACGCTCATCAAGCGCCTCCAGGACTACATGACTAAGGCGCTCAGCGAGGCCAAGGTCAACCTCAGCTGGGTCACCCCGAACCCGGAGTACACCACCGCCGTCACTGACTTCGTCTCCACCATCCTCTCCCGGGGAGATGACGGAAAAGAAACACCCTTTGTTACAGATCTGCTGGACTTCCTCAATCCCGTCCGCCGCTTCGGCGCCGTCAACTCGCTCGCGCTGCTCACCCTCAAGGCCACCGTCCCCGGCGTTCCCGACTTCTACCAGGGCTGCGACATGTGGGACCTCTCGCTCGTCGACCCCGACAACCGCCGCCCCATCGACTACCAGCTCCGTACCCGCGCCCTTGCCGATATGCTCCAGTCGGCCGCCGATCATGGCCCCGCCCACGTCGCCGCCGACACCCTCACCACGCTTGAAGATGGGCGCGCCAAGCTCTGGGCCATGCACCGCGTGCTCGCCATCCGCAACGAACATCTGGCCGTCTTTGAGCAGGGCGCGTACACCCCGCTCTCGACCACGCCTGCCGAGAAGGACGAGAACGTCTTCGCCTACCTGCGCGGCGACCAGGTCGCTGTCCTCCTGCCCCGCTTCAGCTACAGGCTCGCCGGCGATAGTGCGGGCCTCGCGCTCGGCTCCGCCTGGGACGGGATAACCGTCACCCTCCCCCAGGACGCCGCCTCACGCTGGGTCAACATCTTTACCGGCGAAGAGCTCGCAGCCGAGGGAGGCAAGCTGGCCCTCGCAGAGGTCTTCCGCAGCTTCCCCGTGGCCGTCCTGGTCCGGGCCAGCTAGGCCCAGGACCTGCCGCGCCAAGCCGCGCATCCGAGCCGCAGTTCCGTTCGCCCTAACGAGCCCGGGCCACCGCCTCCTCGGGCTCGGCCGCCTCGTCCGGACCCGCAGGCAGCGCGGACGCGATCGCAGCCCGCACCGCGGCCAGCAGCGCATCCCTGGTCCTGTAGCTGGCGGGATCAAGCGGCGCATGGAACCTCACCCGCGCTACCCCCGGGTGCAGCCTCCGGCTCCCCTTCGCCAGCATCACCCCTGTGCCTGATATCGTTACCGGCACCACCGGCACTCCCGTCTGCATGGCCACAAAGAACGGCCCTTTCTTGAAGGGCAGCAGCCGCCCATCCGCAGACCGTGTCCCCTCCGGAAAGATCGTAATCGAGAGCCCCCGCTCGAGCACCGCCGCCGCCTGCCCCAGGCTCTGCTTCGCGCTCTCCAGTCCCCCCGTCCGCTCCACCGGCACGCAGTGCGCCAGGCGCATCGCAAACCCGAGCACGGGAATGCGCATCAGCGAGTGCTTGACCATCATCGCCGCGTTCCCCGGCTGCACCCCGGCCAGCAGCGGCGGGTCCAGGTTTGACTGGTGATTGGCCATGTACAGGCACGCCCTGCCGCGCGGCACCTGCTCCCGCCCTTCCACCACCACCCGCACGCCGGCGGCCCGCAACCCCGCCCGCATCACCGCCAGGCTCAGCCCGTACAGCAGCCGCACATCGCCAGTCGCCATCGTCCATGGGATCGTTATCGCGGCCACCGGCAACCCCAGCACTGCCCATACCGCCATCAGCACTGCGTAAGCCATCACGCCGGCTCCGCTTGGCCTGACGCCCGCTCGGCAGCCGTCGTCCTCACGTCCAGCACCTCTGCGTCGCGCGCCTGCACCTGGCGCGCCCGCAGCGCCTCGGGCAGCTTTTCGTAGATCCCGTCAAAGCCGCCATTGGACAGGATCGCCACCACGTCGCCCTCCGCCAGCTCCGGCACCAGGCGCCGCACAATCTCGTCTGCATGCGCATACAGCGCCGCCTCCCGCCCCGCCTCTGCCAGCCCCAGCAGGATCGCCTCCGGGTGCAGCCGCTCCCCCTCCGGAATGCTCTCCTGCCGGAACACTCCCGCCACCACCACCCTGTCCGCCACCGCCAGGCTCTCCACCAGTTCGCGCTCAAAGACATTGCGGCGCAGCGTGTTCGATCGCGGCTCCAGCACCGCCCAAAGCCGGCTCGCCGGGTAGGCCGCCCGCAGCGCCCGCAGCGTCTCCCGGATCGCCGTCGGATGGTGCGCGAAGTCGTCGATGATCGTGATCCCATCGACCACCGCCCGCACCTCCAGCCTCCGCTTCACGCTCTCAAAGGTCGCCAGCGCCTCAACGATGGCGGCCGCCGGCACGCCCTGCCCGGCCGCGAGCGCCGCAGCCGCCGTCGCGTTCAGCGCGTTGTGCTCTCCGGGCATGGGCAGCCGCAGCGCCGCAAACGGCTCGCCCGCCCGCAGCAGCTGCCATTCCGTGCCGCCGTCGCGATGCTCCAGCCCTACCATCCTCCACGTCGAGTCTTCGCCAAACCCGTACCACTCCACCGCGCATAACGCCTTGCTCACGCACTCCCGCACGTTCTCCGCGCCGTCGTACGCCACAATCCGCCCACGCCGCGGCACCAGGTTCACCAGCCGCTTGAACGCCGTTTTCACCGCACCCAGGTCGTCATAGATGTCTGCGTGGTCAAACTCCACATGGGTCAGGATCAGCGCGTCCGGAAAGTAGTGCATGAACTTCGGTCCCTTGTCGAAAAACGCCGTGTCATACTCATCCCCTTCGATAAGAAACGGCCCGCCCCCCCGCAGCTGAAAGCTCGACCCGAAGTTCTCCGCCACCCCGCCAATGAGGAACGAAGGCGCAAACCGCCCGTCCCCACGCGAAGCGACTTCATAGATCCACGCCAGCATGCTCGTCGTTGTCGTCTTCCCATGCGTTCCCGCCACCACCAGCGACTCGCGCCCGGCCAGAAACTCCTCATGCATCACCTGTGCCGAAGAGGTAAACGCAAGCTTCCCGTCCAGCACCGCTTCAAGCTCCGCATTCCCGCGCGAGATCGCATTGCCCACCACTACCAGCTCCGGCCGCGGCTCCAGGTTCTCCTCCGCAAACGGCTCCCGCACCGCAATCCCCAGCCCCGCCAGCATCTCTGACATGGGCGGATAGGCCGCCTGGTCCGACCCTGTGACCCGGTGCCCCTTCAGCTGCAGCAGCCCGGCCAGCGAAGCCATGGCCGTGCCGCAGATCCCGATCAGGTGAATGTGTTTTCCGCTCTTCATCATGCTGCTCAGCGCACCACCGCCGGCTCCCGCAACCGCAGCACCGGCTCCTCGTCCACCACCAGCTCCGCCTGCACGTTCAGCGGCACCGTCACATTCGCGCGCGAGACATGCCCGGACCGCAGCCCCATCGCCACAGGCCCTTGAAACCCGCCCGCCACTCCCCAGTCCAGCGCTCCCAGGATCGCGTCCTCCAGCATCCGCTGGTCCTGTGACCCGGCCTCCGCGCCGCAATCCGACATCTCGCCAAACATCACCCCGCACACTCCTTCAAGCTTCCCCGCCATCCGCAGCTGCCGCAGCATCCGGTCCACCTGGTAGGGCTTCACGCCCACGTCTTCGAGGAACAACAGCTTGCCCTCGGTCTGCGGCGCAAAGCGCGTTCCCAGCAACGAGGTCAGCAGCGTCAGGCACCCGCCGTAGACCGTGCCCTCGGCCCGCCCCCATCGCAGGCTGCGCAGCCCCTGCTGCGCGCCATACTCCAGCAGTTCGCCTCCCAGCGCCCCTGCAAAACTACGCTCGTCCACCCCATCCTCGCGATAGAAGTCAGCGGCCAGCATCGGCCCGTGAAAGGTCACCAGCCCCGTCCGGTCCATCAGCCAGGTCTCCATCGCGGTCAGGTCGCTGTAGCCAAATAGCGGCTTGGCATGGCTCCGCACCAGGTCCAGGTCGATTGACTCCAGCAGGTAATTCGATCCGTAACCGCCACGGGTACACATCAGCACGTCCACCGCAGGGTCGCGAAAGCCCTCGTGCAGATCGGCCAGCCGCTCCTCCACCGTCGCCGCAAAGTAGGGCGGGCACCGGCCCTGCGCATGCTCTCCAAAGCTCACCGTGTACCCCAGCACCGCCAGCGCCCCCGCGCCCGCACGCAGCCGCTCTGCCCGCGCGCTGCTCGCCGGCGCCAGAATGCGCACGTGTGGCGCCCTGCTCCCCGCCACCACCGCGCGCGGCTTCAGCGTCACAGCAGGGCCTCGCCGCGCGCGATCAGGGTCGCCGGCCCGGTCAGCACCATCTCGTCCTCGGGCGCCTGCCACTCGGTCACCTGTACCCCGCCCGGCGCCTCCACCCGCAGGCGCGCCGCGCCTCCATGCAGCACCCGCGACGCAGCCGCAGCCGCGCAGCTCCCCGTCCCGGACGAGCTCGTCGGCCCTACACCCCGCTCAAAGATCCGGATCGCTATCTCCTCACTGCTGCGCACATGCACAAACTCCACATTCGTCTGCTCCGGAAACTGTGGGTGCCCGCAGATCGCCCGCCCCACCGCCTCCCACTCCATCCCGTGCCACCCAAAACTCTCGTCCTCCACAAAAATCACAAAATGCGGATTGCCCGTCGACACCACCGCCCCCGCCACCATCAACCCTTCAGCGCCTGCCGGCAACACCGTCCCCGGCTCCACCACCGGCACACCCATCCCGGTCGCAATCTCGTACCGGCCCTCGCCGGCCACCGCCATCACCCGGCACTCCCGCACGCCCGCGTCGGTTGCCAGGGTCACCATCCCGCCCGCGCCCATCCCCTTCGCCTCTGCGATCACCGCCGCCACACACCGCGTGCCGTTGCCCGAGATCTCGGCCACCGACCCGTCCGCGTTGTACAGCCGGATCGCTCCTGCATGCTCGCCCGCCCAGCGCAGAAACTCGACCCCGTCCGCACCCACGCCCGTATGCCGCGCGCATAGTTTTACCGCCAGCGCCGCTTCGTCCTCGCTCGCCGCGGCACCCTGCCGCTCCACCACCAGGAAGTCGTTGCCGCATGCGTGCGCCTTGATGAAACGAGTACGCCGCACCTCAGTCCTCCTCCACGCTGCGAAAGGTCAGCACCCGGTCAATCGCCGGCGACCCGCCGATCTGCTCCATCAATTCCTGATGTCCCCGCCGGGTTGCCGAGACTTCAAAGCTCAGCCGCGTCAACGTCCCTACGGTGTCCTGCTCCACCCCTGTCAGCCGTCGCCCCAGCCGGTCCATCGCCGCCAGCAGCGCCGTCTCTGCGTCGCCCACATGCCGCGCGCGCACTTCGTATATCAGGCTATACGCCTTCAGGTTCACGCGCTGCTCCAGGTACCCGATCCCCTCCAGCGACAGCAGCACCACCGCCGTCGCAAACATCGCCAGCAGGTGCAGCCCGGCCCCGCACGCCATGCCGATCGAGGCCACCGAAAACACCGTCGCCGCGCTCGTCAGCCCATTTACCCGGTCGCGCGTATGCAGGATCAGCCCCGCGCCCAGGAACCCGATCCCCTGCACCACGTTGGCTGCAATCTGCCCCTTGTTGTTGCCTAGCGCCCCGGCCAGCACCGGCGAGAGAAAGGTGAACATCGCCGCGCCGAAACAGATCAGCAGGTTCGTGCGTACGCCCGCCGCCTTATGATGCAGCGCCCGCTCCAGCCCCACTACAGCGCCCAGCCCTGCGGCCAGCAGCAGCCGCGAGGCGACGCTCGCCGTCAGGCTCACCTGCTCCAGGTCGCTGAAGTGCATGGTGCGCCCTGGCTGCGCCGGTCCCGGCACCTGCCCCTGCACTTGCCCCAGCAGCCGGCCCCCGTGCGCAAGCAAGCCCCCAGCAACCTGCAGCAGCGGCCCTACCTCCACGTGCCCCGGTGCGATCATCAGTGCGCGACCTCCGGATGCGTCGCCGGGTCCACTCGCGACTGGTGCGTCCCCGCAATCGCCGCAATGGCCGCATACACCCGCGCGCACGGCTGCCCGGTTGAGCAGATTACGTCAAGCGTCGTCAGTCCCTCCGGGTGCGCAGCCACCGCGTGCGCCAGCGCATCTCCATCCATCGCCACCACAAACGGGGCAGCCTGTGCCGGGTGCGCCAGCGCCGCCGCCCACGCCTGGTCGTCCGTGTCGTTGATCGTCCGCCGCAGCGCGATCCCCGCCTGCTGTACCGCGCCGATATGGTCCGAGGTGTACATCAGGATGCGCCCCTGGGCCGGCAGTGCCTCGAGCGCCCGGGCTACCGCCGCCTCGAAGGGCACGCGCGTGCGCGAGTTCTCCACCGCCTCGGCAAAGACCAGCGGCCGCGCCCGCACCAGTGCTACGTCGTTGGCTACCAGAAGCGCCAGCGCCGCGCCCCCGGCTGCCACGCTCCACCGCGGCCGCCACGCCTTCATCCATGCAGCGCCGGCCGTCGCCAGGAAGCCGAGCGACAGCGCAAACGCCGGCAGCAGCTCCAGGCCGTACCGCGTGTTGTACCAGGCAAACGGCGGCCAGGGCGGGATGAAGATCGGTACCGAGCCATAGGCCACCGAGTACGCATAAAAAGGCCACGGCAGCCACAGCAGCCCCAGCACCGCACGCCCCTCGCGCCGCCTCAGCGCCACCGCCGTCCCGGCGAGGGCCAGCACCAGCAGCACGTTGCCCCCGTGCGCTGCCGCCGCATCGAGCTCCGCTGTCTTTACGAAGTAGTGGCCTGACATGCGCAGGTCATGCCACCCCGGCCGCGGCCCCGCCCCCGGCGGCGTCGTCTTGCGCTCGATCGCCCGTGCCGAGTAGGGCCCCCGCAGAAAATCCAACGGATCGTGAAACTGCTTCGCATTGTAGGTCAGCCAGCACAGCGGCGCCGCCACCACCATCGCCGTGAACAGCACAAACGCGTCACCCGATCGCCATCGCAGGCTGCCCGACCGCACCGCCACCCACGCCGCCACGCACCACGCGGCCGCCGCATAGATCCATCCGTCGTACCGCGTAAACACAGCCGCGGCCAGCACCAGCGCCAGCCCCAGCAGCCAGCGCCGGATCAGGCGATGGTCGTCTGCCACCGCCGCTGTTTCGGATCCAGCCCCAAGCACCCGCGCCACCGCTCGCGCATACCCGGTCAGCAGCACCGCCGCCCAGATCATCTCCGCCAGGAACAGCGGCTCGTTCATCGCGGTCGTCTGCAGGTACACCAGGTTCGGGTTCAGCGCATAGAACGCCGCCGCCACCCCCGCCCCCCAGGGTTCGTGCCAGTACCTCGCCAGCCGATACAGGCCCGCCGTGCCCAGTACATAGGCCGCCATTGAGGGTGGCGCACCCGCGACCCCGCTCTGCCACATGCTGGTCTTCTGCACAAAGGGCAGCAGCAGCAGGTGCGGCAGCGGCAGCCACACTGAGCCCAGCTGCCGAAACCCCGGGTTGATCGAGTCCACGATCCGCCGCGCAATGTGCAGATGCGCCACCGCATCCCCATAAAGCAGCAGCAGCCCGTGTGGCAGGCAGTAGGCCAGCCCCAGCACCGAGATGGCCATCGCCAGCCCCCCGGCCAGCACACACTCCTGGCGCAGCGCCTGCGCCGGCGTGTACTGCACAGGCAGGCTTACCCCGGGCCTGGTCACCGTTCTCCTCACCCGCGCCTCCCTTTCGCCCCGCCCGCTATCACTCCAGGTGGCTCAGCGCGCGCAACTGCGCAAACCGCTCCTCGATCCGCTCCCTGGTCACTGACTCCAGACCCTCAGTCCCAAAGCGCTCCACCGCGAACGACCCCATCACCCCGCCGTAGAACATCGCCGTCTTCCACGCCGCCAGCGTCCTTGCCGGCTGCGACGCCAGGTACCCATAGAATCCCCCGGCAAACGCGTCGCCCGCGCCCGTCGGGTCCACCACCTCGCCCAGCGGCAGCGCCGGCGCCCGAAACGCTACTGCCCCTGCGCGACCATCGACCGTCGCACTCGCAGCCCCGGCCTCCGGCGCAAACGCCCGTGGCCCGAAGAAAGCCGTCGCGCCATACTCGCCATGCTTCACAATCAGGCTCTTCGGCCCCAGCCGCAGCACCGCTTCCGTCGCCTGCACCAGGTTCGTCTCGCCTGACAGCAGACGCACCTCGCCATCGTTGATCACCAGCGCATCCAAATCCGGCAGGACCTTCAGCAGCTTCTCGCGATGCGCCCCGATCCAGTAGTTCATCGTGTCGCCGCACACCATTGCCGCGCCCGGCAGCTGCGCCCGCACCCGCGCCTGCAGCACCGGGTCAATGTTCGCCAGGAAGAGAAACTCCGAGTCCGCATACGCCTCTGGCACCTGCGGCGAAAACGTCTCGAACACATTCAGCTCGGTCGCAAGCGTCTCCGCCACGTTCAGGTCTTTCAGGTACGACCCCCGCCAGAAGAAACTCTTCCCCGGCACGTGCTCGATGCCCCGCGTGTCAATGCCCCGCGCCGTCAGCCGCGCCTCTTCGGCCTCGGTAAAATCCTCACCTACCACCGCGAGCACCCGCACATCGGTAAAGAAACTCGCCGCCAGCGCAAAGTAGGTCGCTGCTCCGCCCAGGCACCGCTCCCGCGTGCCTGCCGGTGTCTCTATGCCATCAAACGCAACACTGCCAACTACCAGGATGGACATCGATGCTCTTTGCTTTCTTCCTGCTCGCAATCCTGCTCGCCAACACGTAGCCGCCGCGGTTACGTACCCTGCTGCGTCTCCAGGTACTTGCCGTACAGCAGTTGCAGCTTCTCCCGCGTAGCAGCGGGTATGGTCTCCCGGCTGGTCATGATCGCGAACTGTGCCGCCGTCCGGCACCCGCAGCTGCGCTCCCCAGGCAGCAGCCCCACCGCGGCCCGCACCACCCGGCACGCGTTCGCACTGTTCTGCTGCATCACCGCAATCACCTGTTCCAGCGTCACATCGTCATGGCCTGCGCGCCAGCAGTCATAGTCCGTCACCATGGCCAGAGTGGCATAGCAGATCTCCGCCTCGCGCGCCAGCTTGGCCTCTTCGAGATTCGTCATCCCGATGATGTCCGCGCCCCAGCTGCGATAGAGGTTCGACTCGGCCCGCGTTGAGAACTGCGGCCCCTCCATGCACACATACGTCCCGCCCCGCTTGCCCACCACGCCTTCGCCATCGCAGGCCCCGGCCAGCGCCTCCGCCACGTCCCGGCAGACCGGGTCGCCAAACGCCACATGGCCCACGATCCCCTCTCCAAAGAAGGTTGCCGTGCGCCCAAACGTCCGCCCGATAAACTGGTCCGGGATCACGAAGTCCGTAGGCTCGTGCTCTTCCTTGAGCGACCCCACAGCAGAGACAGAAAGAATCTGCTCTACGCCCACCGACTTCAGCGCGTAAATGTTGGCGCGAAAGTTCAGCTCGCTCGGCAGCAGCCGATGCCCCTTGCCATGCCGCGCCAGGAACGCCACCTGCCTGCCATCGAGCTCCCCCAGCACCAGGGGGTCGCTCGGGTCGCCAAAGGGCGTGCTCACGCGCTCTTCGCGCACCTGCGTCAGCCCGGGCATCGCATACAGCCCGCTCCCACCAATGATCCCGATCTGTGCCTGCTGCAAGGAACGCCCGCTCCGCCGGCAGCCTGCGTGCACCTCGCGGTGCAACAGCAGGCCGCCAGCCCTTGAGGTATCCGCCCGCATGCGCACTCCAGCCGCCTGCAGACGAAAGCTCAGTATACGCGCGGGCTTGCTGCCTCGCGGTCGCGCAGCGCCGCCTTCATCATGCCCATCGCGCCGAAGAGGCGCACCAGCGGCGCCGTCAACTCGCCAGACCCCACCGCCCCTGCCAGCTGCTGCGTCGCCGCTCCAGACCCGCCCACCGCCGCCCGCACCGGCCCCATCATCCGCTCTTCCAGCCTCTCCGCAAGCGGCTCTGCGAATCCCTCGCTTACAAACACCTGCCGCCCCCGTACCGCGACCCGCACCGGCCCCTCTTCCGTGGTAAACCGCATCTCCGCACTCGCCCCGGCATTCCTTGTCGAAGCCTCGGTCAGCCCCGCCTCCCCCCGCAGCTGCCTGTACTTCCGCTTCAGGCTCCCCGCGTAAAACTTCGCAAACGACTCCGCCTCCCCCTCGCTCGTCCACTGCGACAGGTACACCAGGCCGATCGACCCGGTCGACCCGCCCTGGCCCGCCGCCACCGCCTTCCGGCTCTGCGCCGCGTAGTACACGCCGCCATTCCAACCTTGGGCCAAGTCCGCTGCGGCTGTCCCTCCGCCAAAGGCCTGCCCCAGCATCCGAACGTCCAGCGCGCCCATCACCCCCAGGTCATACGGCGTGTACTCCGCGTCAAGCAGCGGGTGCAGGTCAGGCAGGGTCAGCAGCGCCGGCGCCGTGTGTTGTTCATACGCGTGCGGGTGCATGATCTCGTAGCTCGAGCCCGGCGGACGATCCAGCACCGCCGCAAACGCTGCCTCCGCCCCATGATCCTTGAGCAGGATCTGCTCAAACCGCAACCCGTCCTTGTAGGGAAACAGCAGCGACTCCTTGAGCACCAGCGGCGCACGCGATAGCTCCGGCGAATCCGGATCGGGCTTGCCGTCGTCCTCGTTCTCAACCTGCACATCGGGCGCCGTGCGCAGGCTTTGCGACGAGGGCGCCAGGCTCCAGTCCATGTAGGTCACCATCGCCTGGCCTTCCAGCACCGCCTCCCGCGCCGTGTCCGCTTCATCCCTGGCCACGTGACGGTTGTCGTCCGCCACATCCTTCGGCGTGCCTTCAATCGACTGGTCGCCCCACTTCTCCAGGTCCACATGCTGGTCCTGCAGCGCGTGCGTCAGCTCATGCGCCAGCACCGGCTTCTGCTCCTCCGGATCAATCCAGTCCAGCAGGTTCACTGTTTTCGTCTTCGAGTCGTAGAACCCAGCGATCTGCTCCTTCAACAGGCTCAGCAGGAAAGGCCGCAGGGCAAAGTCGCGATCGAGCAGCCCGAACTTCTTCAGCACGATTGAGGACCGCTCCACCCGCGCCGTGTCCTTGTCCTCCCGCATCTTCTCGACCAGGTAAGCCTCCACTGCCTTGCGCGTGGTCAGCCTGCGCTTCACGCTGTGACGAATCGGCAGCCCCGTATCCTGCGAGGCAAACTTGAGGATCGTGTCCACCGAGCCGAAGAGCTCCCGCGCCTGCGCCCTGGTCATCGGCGCCTCCGGCTTGCGGGGCGCGGTAATCGGCGCCTGCCCCTCAGGCGATGGCGTCGTCTCCACCTGCGGCTGCGGCGCGGGCTTGGCTGGCGGCGCGGGCGGCGTGGCCTGGCCTGCCGTCTGAACAAGCCAGAACGCCGGCGCCGGCCGCAGCACCTCGACCGCGCGCGCCCCCGCTCTCCCCTGCCCCACCACCGCCCACAGCGCGCACCCCAGCGCCAGCCCCCACCCGCGCCTGCTTCTTCCGTTTTCCAAGATAATCAGCCTTCTCCCCCGTGCCACTCACCTGCCGCCTGCACTGCAAGCGCGCCCGGCAGCAAGACTATAATCAGGCCTGCAGCGGTGAGCACCGCATCAGCCGCCACCTTCGCCCATGATCGAGACAGAGCAGACCCGCGACCACGCTCAGGCTTCCATGCTACCTGCCCAGCCTGCGCCACTCACCGCGCTCGCCCACGCTCTTGCCTTACCCGGCGCTCCCCTCGCAACGGTGCGCGGCGCCCGCAGCTTCGCCCTCTTCTCTGACGCAGCAGATGAGCTATCGGCGCTGACCGCCTCTGCCGCTGTCTTTGACCAGGGCGCACGCGTCCGCTTGCGCATCACCGGCCAGGACCGCGTTCGCTGGCTCAATGGCATGGTCACCAACAACGTCAAGGCCCTCGCCTCCGGTACCCACCACTACACCTTCCTGCTCAACGCGCAGGGCCGCATCCAGGGCGATGCCACCCTCCTCGCCCTCGACGACCACCTGGTCCTCGAGACCGACGCTTCGCAGGCCGCGCACCTCTTCGCGCACCTTGACCGCTTCATCATCATGGATGACGTCGAGCTCACCTGGTCTCCCTCCACCACCGCGCTCGGCCTCGCAGGCCCGCACGCCTCCGCGCTCCTTGCTGCGCTCGACCTGCCTACCCCCGCACCCGGCTCTGCCACCGGCTCCGTCCTTGCCGAGGCAGCAACCTCCGTGCCCCGCTACACCCTCTGGCTCGATGCCGCCGCAGTCGCCCCTACCTGGCAGCGCCTGCTGGCAGCCGGCGCCACCCCTGCCGGGGCCCACGCCGTCGAGACCCTGCGCATCCTTGAGGCCACCCCCCTCTACGGCGTCGATATCAGTGACAAGACCCTCGCGCAGGAGACCGGGCAGGATCGCGCCCTCCACTTCAACAAGGGCTGCTACCTCGGGCAAGAGATTGTCGAGCGCATCCGCTCCCGCGCCACCGTGCACCGCGGCATCCGCCAGCTCGCGCTTCAGGGCGAGCCTGCCCTGCCCGGCGCCCCCATTACCCTCGCCTCTACCGGCGCGGCCATCGGCGAGCTGACCAGCGTCGCTTCCCCCGGCACCGGCTCCGGTCTGCCCCCCCAGGTCGCCCTCGCCACCCTGCGCACCGACGCACTCGCGCAGCCGGGCGCGCTGCATTACCCCGGCGGCACCGCCCACCTGCTCTCCGCTCCCCCGCTGCGTGCGGCCCCCTAAGCCGCGAGCCGGTCGCAGCCTCCACGTACCGCGAACACGAAAGCCAGAAGAGGATGTATGTCAGAGAAACCGCCCGCCTTTGTCGTCCACGACCGCCGCAAGTTCACCGCGGAGGGCGAGATTCGCGAGGGCTACACCCCGCCTACCGCCGCTGAAGTAGCGGCGGCCGCCGCTCCCCCGGTCCAGCCGGAAGCAGCCCCCAAGGTCGTCACCATGCCCAGCCGTTCCACCGTTGAGGCCGATGATCGCGGCACCGCCGAAGACCAGCGCCAGAGCCGTCAGCAGCTGGCCGGCTACGACGGCGACGGCCTCTCGAGCGACGAAGAGGCCGTCGCCGCACTTGGCCCGGACCTCGCCGACGAGCTTGGCGACGGCCTCGAAATGGGCCCTCCACCCACCGCCGCCGAGACCGCCGCCCAGCGCAGCGCCTACCAGCGCTCCGCGCGCGACATGGACACCCTGCTCGCCCAGGCCAACCCCGGCATGCAAATCCCCGCCGTCGTCGGCTTCGAGCACATCGTGCAGAGCTTCTACCTCTCCGCCATCATGGCCATGGGCGCCGGTACCGAGCCCGGGCAAAAGCCCCGCATCGACATCCTCGCCGCCCGCCAGTCCATCGACATGCTCAACGTCCTCGCCGAAAAGACCCGCGGCAACCTCGAAGAAAAGGAGCAGCGCCTGCTCGACGGCGTCGCCTTTGAACTGCGCATGATGTTCCTTGAGTTGACCAACGCCATCGCGGCCCAGGCCCAGGCGCCGCCGCCCGGCAGAAAGTAGACCCTGAGACCGGAGCGGACAACCAGGCACGCCACAGCCAGCCCCGGCGCTGCGCCGGACACCCTCGACCACCCACGCAGCCGACGTGCGCAGGCCGCCGCGCCTGCACCCACTGAGCCCTCCTCTATCTCCGGCACCATCACCGTACTCGGCAGCGGTACCTCCATGGGTGTGCCCACCCTCGGCTGCCGCTGCGCCACCTGCACCTCGGCCGATCCGCGCGATCACCGCATGCGCCCTTCGATCGCCATCTCCTGGGGCCCACTCGACGCCCACGGCGAGCCCCTCCACCGCGCCATCATCGACACCGGTCCGGAGTTCCGCATGCAAGCCCTGCGCGCAGGCATCCACCACGTCGATGCCGTCTTCTACACTCACGCGCATGCCGATCACACCCTCGGCCTCGACGACCTGCGGCCCCTCAGCTATCTCTACCGGGCCATGCACCGGCTGCCCCTGCCCCTCTACGCCGATGCCCCCACCGCCGATGTCCTCGAACGCATCTTCGAGTACACCTTCTCCCCTCACTCCACCTATCCCAACCGCGCCCAGGTCGCGCTTCATCGCATCGCCGGCGAGCAGGCCATCGAGGTTGCCGGACTCCTGATTCACCGCGTCCCCATCCTCCATGGGCGCCTCGGCATCGCCGGCTACCGCTTCGGCAACGCCGCCTACCTCACCGACATGAGCGAGATTCCTCCAGCCAGCCTCGCCCTCCTCGAAGGTCTCGACGTCCTGATCCTCGACGCGCTTCGGCTCGACCCGCACCCCAGCCACGCCAACGTCTCCCAGGCCTTGGCCTGGGTCGACCGGCTGCAGCCCCGCCGCGCCTTCTTCACCCACATGTCCCATGAGCTGGGCCACCAGCAGACCGAGCGCACCCTGCCCGCGCACGTGCGCCTGGCCTACGACGGGCTGGAGCTGCCCTTCTGCTTCACCCCTGCCACCGCCGCGGAATCAGGGGCGCTGTGACCATGCACGTCTACCACTCGCTCGACGAGCTGCCCCCCGCGCTTGGGCCCAGCATCGTCGCCATCGGCAACTTCGACGGCGTGCATCGCGGCCATCTCTCCATCCTCGCCGACGTCTGCGCCCGCGCCCAGGCACGCGGCGCCCGCGCCATCGCCATCACCTTTGACCCGCATCCGCTCCGTGTCCTGCGGCCCCAGGTGGCGCCCCGGCTCATCACTCCGCTCGCAGAAAAGCTCCGCCTGCTCGCCGCCGTCGGCTCCACGCCGCCCTCCGGCCTCGGTGCCTTCAATCCCGCAGCACAGCCCTCTGCAAACGGCCTCTACGCCACCCTCGTCCTCCCCTTCACCCGCCAGTTCTCCGAGCTCTCGGCCGAGGCCTTCGCCTCCGGCGTGCTGGCGCAGGCGCTCGGCGCCGTCGAGGTGCACGAGGGCGACAACTTCCGCTTCGGCTACCAGGCGCAGGCCGGCATGCAGGAGCTGCGCAGGCTCGGCCAGCAGATGGGCTTTGCCGCCTTCACCCACCCCGTTCTCTCGGTGCGCGGCCTCACCGTGGCCAGCAGCCAGGTGCGCGCCCTCATCTCTGACGGAGCCCTTAGCCAGGCACGCGCCCTGCTCGGCCGGCCCTTCTCCATCCTCTCCACGCCCGCCCGCGGCCGCGGCATCGGCACTCGCCTGCTTGTGCCCACCATCAACCTCGCGCCCTACGAGGAACTGCTGCCCGCCAACGGCGTCTACATCACCCGTTTGCGCATCGGCCATCCCCTGAACGACGGCGCCCCGGCGCCCTGCTTCAACGCAGTCACGAACGCCGGCAACCGCCCCACCTTCGGCGAAGACTCCTACGCAATCGAGAGCTACCTGCTCGACTACGACCCTGCAGACCCGCCGGAACTCACCCCCGAAACCCCGCTCGAGCTAAGCTTCCTCGCCCGCCTCCGAAGCGAGCAGCGCTTCCCCTCGCCCGAAGCCCTCAAGGCGCAGATCCTGCGCGACGTCGCGCATGCAAAGCGGTATCTACGACTGGCGCGCTCGCTGACCCATGGTAGACTAACTTAGTCCATACGGGAGGGCGGCGTGGAGTTTACGGTTCATGAAGCGAAGACGCAGTTTTCCAAGCTGGTAGCCTCGACCCTTGCCGGCGAGGAGGTTGTCATCACCTCGGGCCGTGACAAGAAGCCCGTCGCCCGGCTGGTCAAATACGAAGAACACCCGGCCCGGCGTCTCGGCTTTGCTCCGGAGTGGCCGCAGCTCTCTGACGAAGCTCTCTTCGGCCCCCTCCCGCCGGAAGAGCTTGCAGCATGGGAGGACGGCGGCAGCGAAGACCCGCTCACCAACCGATGAAGTATCTGCTGGACACACATACGTTGCTCTGGGCTGCGGGTAAAACGGATCGACTTCCGCCACGAATCAAGGCGCTGCTCGAAGACCGGCGCCATGCAATCTTCGTGTCAGCGGCTTCTGCCTGGGAGATCGCCACCAAAGTACGTCTGGGTAAGCTGGCTGACGCGGCTACTCCGCTCGCCGATTTCGAGGAAAAGATGAAGCAGGGAGGCTATGCGGTGCTAGCCGTGTCCGTGGCCCATGCGCTCAAGGCCGGGAGCTTTCCCGAGCCACATCAAGATCCGTTTGACCGCATGCTTGCCGCGCAGGCATTGATCGAAGACCTGGTGATGCTGAGCGCGGACAAGCAGCTGGATGTATTTGGAGTTCAGCGGCTTTGGTGACAAGTCACAACAAGCTGGCCAACTCCAGCGCACATCCCAGAAGCATGAACAGCGCTCGCAAACACAACCCCAGGAGGAATCAGTCTTCGACCCGAGGGCTCCGATGGCCGCACCGCAGGTGCCGCCTCCCGCGCAGGGGGTCTTGCCCCGCGCTGGTAAACTAATCCCGACCCCCTATGTTTGAAAACCTCCAGGAAAAGCTGCAGCGCGCCTTCAAGAACCTTCGCGGCCAAGGCACCGTCTCGGAAGAAAACATCGGCGACGCGCTGCGCGAGATTCGCCTTGCCCTCCTTGAAGCCGACGTCAACCTCAACGTCGTCAAGGAACTGATCGAGCACATTCGCGTCAAGGCCCTCGGCCAGGAGGTGATGACGGCGCTCTCGCCCTCCGAGCAGGTCATCAAGATCGTGCGCGATGAGCTCATCGCGCTCCTCGGCAAGGACACGGCCCGCTTCCAGTTCGCCTCCCGCCCGCCGACCGTCATCCTGATGGCCGGCCTGCAGGGGTCGGGCAAGACGACGACTTCCGGCAAGCTCGCCGCCTGGCTGCAGAAGGGCGGCCACCGCCCCATGCTGGTCTCAGTCGACGTCTACCGCCCGGCCGCACGCGAGCAGCTACGCGTGGTCGCCGCCTCCATCAAGGCCAACCTCTACCAGGGCGACCTCAAGGGCGAAGGTCCAGGCGCGGCGCTGGTCGAGCGCCTGGCCAAGGAAGCGCGCCGCGAGGCTGTCAATACCGGCTGCGACACGCTGATCGTCGACACCGCCGGGCGCCTCGGCATCGATACCGAACTGATGGACGAGATGGCGATGCTCAAGTCGCTGCTCGCGCCGCAGGAGATCCTCTTTGTCGCCGATGCCATGACAGGACAGGACGCTGTGCGTTCTGCCCAGGCCTTCCATGAGCGGCTCGCGCTCACCGGCACCATCCTCACCAAGATGGATGGCGACGCCCGCGGCGGTGCCGCGCTCTCCATCCGCCACGTGACCGGGCAGCCGGTCAAGTTCATCGGCACCGGCGAAAAGCCCGATGCCTTTGAGGCCTTTCACCCCGACCGCATCGTCTCCCGCCTGCTCGGCATGGGCGATATGATGACGCTGATCGAGCGCGCCGAGTCCACGCTCGACCGCAAGAAATCAGAGGAGTTTGCCAAGAAGGCTCTCTCCGGCGACGGCTTTTCGCTCGAAGACTTTCGCGACCAGCTGCGGCAGATCCGCAAGCTCGGCTCCCTGCAATCCATCATGAAGATGCTGCCCTCGGTAGGGCCCTTCCAGGGCATCCAGCAGATGGCCGACCAGGTGGATGAGAAGCAGTTCGTGCGCGTGGAGGCGATCATCAACTCCATGACGCAGCGAGAACGTAACAACCACGAGATCATATCGGGATCGCGCCGCAAGCGCATCGCCAACGGCTCCGGGACCTCCGTGCAGGAAGTCAACCAGCTCCTGAAGCAATACGCGCAGATGCGCAAGATGTTCAAGGGCATGGGCCAGGGCGGCGGCGCCATGCAGCGCCGGGCCATGAGCATGCTGGGCGGGATGAAGGGCATGGGCGGCCGCTAGCGTCCCCTGGTCCGAACCGCGGGAGCGAGGATCTGCTCCGTCCGCTGCGGCGTGATGGCTGCGCCTGCGGCGGCGTAGAGTGTTAAGGGGCGGCCCGCCCAACCCGCCCGGCCAAGGAGGCATCGCTCTCGCATGGCCGTGATCCCGCAGACGCCTCTGCCACTCGCCGCGCCGCCCCGCACCCTGCGCCGGGAATGGCTGCTGCTCGGCATCTCCGTGCTTCTGCTGGCCGCCATCGTCATGCCCCCGCTGATCAACCTGGGCCGCTACCAGCATCGCATCGCCGCGTCCATGAGCCGCAGCCTGGGGCGCCGGGTCAGCATGAGCGCGATCTCGCTGCGACTGCTGCCGGTGCCCGCTCTGGTGCTCTCGGACGTGGTGGTGAATGAAGACCCGCTCTTCGGCGCCGAGCCGGCGCTGCGCGCTCCCAGCGTAACCGCGCAGCTGCGCCTGGCTTCGCTGTGGCGCGGCGCGTTTGAGGTAAGCCGCGTGGAGCTGAGCGAGGCCAGCCTGAACCTGGTGCGCAACCCAGAAGGCCGGTGGAACGTCGGCTCGGTGCTGCTGCAGGCCTCGCACGTGCCGAACGCGCCCACAGGCCAGCGTCACCCCGGCCCGGCTCCGCGCTTCCCTTACATCGAGATCACCGACTCGCGCGTGAATGTAAAACAAGGCATAGAAAAGCTGCCCTACTCGCTCCTGAATGCGAACCTCTCCATGTGGCTCGCAGAGCCCGACCTGTGGCGGCTGAAGATAGAGGCGCAGCCGGTGCGCACCGACGTAGAGATGGGGCTCGCGGACAGCGGCCTGTTGCGCGTGGAGGGCACGCTGCACCGGGCAACCGCACTGGGGCATATGCCCGTGGCGCTGCATGCCGACTGGGCGAACGCGCCGCTAGGGCAGGCCAGCCGGCTGCTGCTGGGCCGCGATGGGGGCTGGCGCGGCGACCTGCATGCGACGGCCGACGCGTCTGGCGAGCTGGACAGCCTGGCTGTGACCACGCACCTCGCGGTCGCCAACCTGCATCGGCAGGAGTTCACCCCGGCCGAGCCGTTCACGGTAGACGCCACCTGCTCGGCAGCCTACAGCCGTGCGGCGCAGAAGGTGGATGGGCTGAGCTGCCGGTGGCCGGTTGGGAACGGCCTGCTGCTGCTCACCGGCGCTCTCCAGATGGGCCCCGGCGGCCGCGTGCTGCCGGCGCTTGCGCTACATGCACAGCGGCTGCCGTCAGCGTTTCTGCTGGCGGCCGCGGGACTGGCGAGCAGTGACGTTGCCCCGGTCTTCAACGTGGCCGGCGAGTGGAACGGCACGCTGAGCTATGGCGACGAAGACAAGTCTCCAAACGCATCCGAAAACAGCACTCGGAACGGCAGCGGGCCAGGCCAGGCGCCGCAGCTCGCGGGCGCGTTCGACGCAGAGCAACTGACGCTCGCGGCAGGCGAGTCGCCGCTGGCGTTGCGCAGGATGCGCCTGGCCGCGGCGCCGGGGGCAACCGCTCTCATGCTTACGGGCGACCCTGTGGAACTGGGCCGCGGCAGCGAGGCTGAGGTGGACGGGCAGGTGACGCGGCTGGGCTTTGCGGTGCATGCGAGCGGCAGCGGCACGGTCGCGCGGCTGGCGGACCTGGCGCGATCTCTGGGGTCCACGCACTCTCCACTGCAGCATCTGGGCCCGCAGGGCACGGCAGAGTTTGATCTGACCCGCAGGGGAGAGTGGCAGCAAGAGGAGGCGGCTGCGGCACTTGGGCCACCAACCGCCGCTCGACTCGACCAGAACCGGCGCCGCACGCAGCGTGCGGCGGGGCGGCGAGGTACGCTAGGTTTCGTAACCGGCTCTGTGGCTGTTTCCCAGTCTGTCCCAGGCATGGGAACCACGCCTGACAACGGGCGAGCCGAAGACCTGATCACAGCGCCAGGCACCAGCGGCTGGCTGCGCCTGCACCATGTGGAGTATGCGGCACCCTTCCTGCGCGAGCCGGTGCTCGTGGACTTTGCCGAAGCCACGCTGCGCGCGGGCGAGATCGACTGGAACGCGCCGGCAGCGAGCTACCATGGCATCCCGTTCGAGGTGTCAGCCACCTACCCGCTGGAGTGTACGGCGCCGCCGTGCGCGACGCGCTTTACCGCGCAGCTGGCCTCGCTCGATGCGGGCGAGCTGGCAGCAGCGCTGGGGGTCGCGGGCCAGCCGCTCGTCGACCAGCTGCTGAGCCGCCTGGGCCAGCACCCTGACCCCTGGCCGCCGATGACCGGCAGCCTGCGCGCGGAGACGCTGACGGTCGGCCGCCTGGCCCTGCGACAGGCGGAGGTCACACTCTCCATTGCGCAAGGGCAGGTGAGGCTTGCGTCGCTGCGGGCGAAGGCGCTGGGCGGGACGCTTGCGGGCACAGGATTCCTGCAGATGGAGGGCGGAGTGCCGGCCTATCAGCTGAGCAGCACGCTTACGGGCGCGAGCGCGCTCGCCGCCGGCAGTCTCTTTCACGAGAGGTGGGGGAGCGGGACGCTCACGGTGACGAGCCAGCTGCATTTGAGCGGGCGCACGGCGACGGAGCTTGCGGCGTCGGCGGTAGGCAGCTGGCGCGGCGAGTGGCTGCATGGCGGGCTGGGCGGCGAGACAGCACTGGCGCACTTTACCAGCTGGACGGGCGAAGGCAGGATTGGAGGCTCGAGTGTGACGCTGCTCGCGGGACGGCTGACGACGCACGCCGCTGCCGCGCCTGCGGGCGAAGGCAGCTCGGTGACCGGCAGGATCGGGTTTGATCGCGGGCTGGCGCTCGAGTTGGGAGCCGCGCGGGCGGCCGTCAACGGCACGCTGGAGCATCCGGTCCAGGCCGAGCAAAACGCGGCGCCGGCAGCGCGTTAGTCAGGAAGCGAAGCATACATGGAAGCACAAGAGGAAGGGCCGGAGCCCTGGCTGCGGGGCACACTGTCGGAGGTTCCGGCGGTTCCGCGGGCGGTGCTGCACGCGCTGGCGCTGGCGGAAGAAGACATCCTGCTGCATGCGGCGATGCTGACGGACGAAGAGATCCATGCGCGGCCGCTGGGGCTGACGCCGTTTGCCTTTCACGTGCGGCACCTGGGGCACTCGCTGGACCGGCTGCTGACCTATGCGGAGGGCGAGTCGCTGAACCGGATCCAGCGTGGGGCACTGGGCGTGGAACTGGAGCCGGGGATGAGCAAGGCAGCGATGCTGGCGGAGTTTGCCGCGGGCCTGCGCGAGGCCGGAGCGCGTATACGGGCGCTGCCGCTGGAGCAACTGGAAGAGCGGCGTTTCGTCGGTGCCAAGCGGCTGCCGAGCACGCTGGGCGGGCTGCTGGTGCACCTGGCCGATCACAGCCAGCGGCACGCAGGGCAGGCAGTGGTGACGGCGAGGCTGCTGGTGGCACTGCGGCCAGGGGCATGAGGGTTCCATGCAGTGTTCCACGTGGAACACTTCGTTTACAGAAATGTTCCACGTGGAACACTGGTCTGATAGCATGCCCGCCCGCGGCGCACAGCTTAGCAAAATGGGGTGAAATGCTGTGCACGCCCCTCCGGTCGTCGGTGACGCTGCCCGATAGAATGGGGCAACCCCCACCCGACGAGACCCCTTGCCCCCTGCCGCAACACACCACGACTGGAAGCCGTCGCACAATCCCTGGGCCGTAGCCTTGGTGGTGACGATGGCCACGTTCATGGAGGTGCTCGATACCTCGATTGCGAACGTGGCGCTGCCGCATATTGCCGGATCGCTGGGCGCCTCGCAGGAGGAAGCGACCTGGGTGCTGACCAGCTACCTGGTCTCAAGCGCGATCGTGCTGCCTATCTCCGGATGGCTGGCGACGAGGTTTGGCCGCAAGCGGTTTTACATGACCTGCGTGGCGCTGTTTACTGCGTGCTCTCTTCTGTGCGGCCTGGCGCCGTCCCTGCCGCTGCTGATCTTTGCGCGCATTCTGCAGGGGGTGGGCGGGGGTGGGCTGGCGCCAAGCGAGCAGGCCATTCTCGCCGACAGCTTTCCGGTTGAGAAGCGGGGGCAGGCGTTTGCGCTGTACGGGATGGCGGTGGTGGTGGCGCCCGCCATCGGGCCGACCATCGGCGGCTGGATCACCGACAACTACAACTGGCACTGGATCTTTTTTATCAATCTGCCGGTAGGGCTGCTGTCACTCTGGCTCTCACACCGGATGGTGGAGGACCCACCCTACCTGGCCGAGCAGCGCAACCGGCTGGCACAGGTCGACACGCTGGGGCTGGGGAGTGTAGCGCTGGGAGTGGGGTGCCTCGAGTTTGTGCTGGACAAGGGGCAGGAGAAGGACTGGTTCGGCGACCCCATGATCACCTCCTTCGCGATTGCAGCGGCCTGCGTGCTCGCGTTCTTTGTGTGGTGGGAGTGGCACCACCCGCACCCGATCGTGGACCTGAAGCTGCTGAAGAATCGCAACTTCGGCACCGCAGTGTTCCTGCAGTTTGTGCTGGGCATGGTGCTCTTCGGATCGACCGTGCTGATCCCGCAGTTCATGCAGACGCTGCTGGGATACACGGCCGAGCGGGCGGGGATGGCGCTCTCACCGGCCGGCTTTGCCATGATGGTGATGATGCCTCTGGCCGGGCGCATGGTGGGCCGGGTGCGGGATGCGCGGGTGCTGGTGGCAGTAGGGTACGCGGCGACGGCAGCAGGGCTCTATAACCTCACGCGGATGGACCTGGACGTGGCCTTTGGGCAGATGGTGCTGTTCCGCGTGCTGCAGGTGCTGGGACTGGCGTTCATTTTTATTCCCATCAGCACGCTGAACTATGTGGGTGTGCCGCGGGAGAAGAGCAACCAGATCTCGAGCTTCTCGAACTTTGCGCGCAACATGGGCGGCAGCGCCGGCACGGCCATGCTGACGACCTTTCTGCAGCGGACGGCACAGACGCACCAGTCGACGCTGGGAGCAAATGCAGTAGCCGGTGGCCTGGCCTATACGGGCTATGTGAACAGCACCCGCGCATCGCTGATGAGGCTGGGAGAGAGTGGGTCGCAGGCCTCAAGTACGGCAGCGGGACGGGCGTACCAGGTGCTGCTGCGGCAGGCGAGCATGCTCAGTTATCAGAATGCGTTCTGGCTGCTGAGCGTGATCACCCTGTGCCTGGTGCCACTTCCGTTCGTGATGCGGCGGCCGCCACCGCGGGGCGGCGTAGGGCCGCTGCCGGACGAGGCGGCGCACTGATCCCAAGCCCGCATCCCTTTTTCTTGACACCCATCTAACAAGCGACGCGCATGCTGGATGGCATGCGTCGCTTGCAGCGCGAGCGAGAAAGAGCAGCATGGTGATGAAGACGAACAACAGGATTGGCGTGGTGCAGATGTCGTGCACGCCTGACCCGGACGAGAATCTGGAGAAAGCCGCCAGCATGGTGCGTGCGGCGGCGCGCGAGGGAGCCAACCTGGTTTGCCTGCCGG
Source organism: Acidobacteriaceae bacterium (assembly GCA_036401435.1). GTDB lineage: Bacteria > Acidobacteriota > Terriglobia > Terriglobales > Acidobacteriaceae > EB88. Next base: position 26,023 of record DASWUY010000505.1, read on the forward strand.
AGCTGTTTCGCACGCAGTACTTCTGCCAGCGGGAGGATACAGCGCTGTTTGACTTGGCCGAGCCGATCCCCGGGCCCTCCACCGAGCGGCTGGGGCGGGTGGCGCGGGAAGAGAACGTGACCGTAATCGCTTCGCTGTTTGAGCGGCGGGCGGCGGGGCTCTATCACAACACGGCGGCAACGATCGGCACCGATGGAGTGATTGTGGGAATGTACCGCAAGATGCATATCCCCGATGATCCGCTGTACTACGAGAAGTACTACTTCACGCCGGGGGACCTGGGCTATCGAGCGGTAGACACGGCTGCGGGACGGGTGGGCACGCTGGTGTGCTGGGACCAGTGGTACCCGGAGGGAGCGCGCATCACGGCGCTGCAAGGGGCGAACGTGCTCTTCTATCCGACCGCGATCGGGTGGCACCCGTACGAGAAACAGGAGCATGGCACGGCGCAGTATGAGGCCTGGCAGACGATCCAGCGCTCGCACGCGATTGCGAACGGGGTCTATGTCGCCGCGCCCAACCGGGTAGGCGTGGAGCATGGCGACGTGCGCGGCAACCGCGTGGAAGGACCGGGCCTGGAGTTCTGGGGCGGGTCGTTTATCGCGGACCCGTTTGGGCGGGTGGTGGCAAGAGCGTCGCATGACCGGGAAGAGATCCTGGTGGCGGAGGTGGACCTGGGGCTGCTTGAGGATCAGCGCCGCAACTGGCCCTTCCTGCGGGATCGGCGGATCGATTCCTATGCGCCCATCGTGCACCGCTTTCTGGACGGGCCGGCAGGGGAAAAGTGATGCCGCAGGGAACGCCGCGGGAGCATGGATATAGCATGCCGGCCGAGTGGGAGCCGCATGCGACGACCTGGATCGCGTGGCCGCACCATGCGGGCGACTGGCCGGGAAAGTTCGCGGCGATTCCGTGGGTGTATGCCGAGATTGTGCGCCAGCTGACGCGGTTTGAGGATGTGGAGATCCTGGTCGAGGACCTTGCGGCGGGGCGGCGGGCGGAGAGCATGCTGGCGCGCGCGGGAGCGAGGCGGGAGCGGGTGCGATGGCATGCCTGGCGGACCAACCGGGTGTGGACGCGGGACTCCGGGCCGATCTTTGTCAAGCGCCGCGCAGGTGGTGCCGGGAAAGCAACTGTCGCTGTAACGAATTGGAAGTTCAACGCATGGGCCAAGTACGACAACTGGCAGCTGGATGATGCGCTGCCGGAGCAGGTGGCGTCGCTCCTGGAGGTGCCGGCGTGGACGCCGACGATAGCGCTCGACGGGCGGGAGCACCGCGTCGTGCTTGAAGGCGGCTCGATCGACAGCAATGGGGCGGGAGTGTTGCTGACCACCGAGGAGTGCCTGCTGAGCGGGGTGCAGGCGCGCAACCCTGGGGTCACCAGGGAGCAGTTGGAGCAGGTGTTTCATGACTACCTGGGAGTGGAGCAGGTGATCTGGCTTGGCCGGGGGATCGCGGGAGACGACACGCATGGGCACGTGGACGATATCACCCGGTTCGTAGCGGAGGATGTAATTGTGACGGTGACAGAACCGGATCGCTCGGACGCCAACTACGAGCCGTTGGCCGAAAATCTGGAACGGCTGCGCAGCGCTCGCACGCCAGCAGGCAAGCCGTACCGCATTGTGGAGCTGCCGATGCCGCGGCCGGTCATCTTTGACGGGCAGCGGCTGCCGGCCAGCTATGGCAACTTTTACATTGCCAATAAGTTGGTGCTCGTGCCAACCTTTAACGACCCTGGCGACCGCATTGCCCTGGCCACGCTTGCCGGGCTTTTTCCGGATCGAGAGGTGGTGGGAATTCACTGCGGCGACTTCATCTGGGGTCTCGGCGCGCTGCACTGCATGACCCAGCAGCAGCCCGCCCGGTGACGAGACACGCGGCCCGCATGCTGGACGAGAGAGACAACCTGGAGTGGCTGGACGCCTGGTATCGCCGGCAGTGCGATGGCCTGTGGGAGCATACGCTGGGGCTGCAGCTCGAGGCCGTAGAGGGTAGGCGGCGTACAGGCTTCGCGGCAAGCGACAACGGCTGGCGACTGACGATTGAGCTTGCCGGAACCGATGGCGCAGGGAGCGGGTCGCGCAGGCTAGCGCTCGAGACCCAGGACGGCGGCTGGCTGGAGTGCTCGGTAAACAGCGAGCGCTTTACCGGCGCCGGCGATGCGCGCAGGCTGGAGGCGGTGATCGGGGTCTTCCGGCTGTGGGCCGAGGGAGCCGAGGGGCCGACGATGGTGGAGCTGGAGACTGCAGCCGCGGGGCGATGAGCGCAACGGAGCGGATGCAGGAGGCGCTGGAAGAGGCGCGGCTGGCAGCCGATGGCGGCGAAGTGCCGGTGGGCGCGGTGGTGTACTACGGCGGAACGCGGATTGGACGGGGGCAGAACCGGGTGCTGCGCGACCTGGACCCCACCGCACACGCGGAGATTGTAGCCATGCGGGCAGCGGCGCGGACGCTGGGAAACTACCGGCTGACGGGCTGCGAGTTATACGTCACGCTGGAGCCCTGTGCCATGTGCGCCGGAGCCATGATCCATGCGCGGCTGGGGAGCCTGGTCTTTGCGGCGCCCGATCCGAAGGCAGGAGCAGCCGGCTCAGTCCTGCAGGTGATCAATCACCCACAGCTGAACCACCGGATGCAGGTGGAGGCCGGGCTGCTGGCGGACGAGTGCGGGACGATGCTGCGGGAGTTCTTTCGCGAGCGGCGACGGCCAGGCGAGGCGCGCCTGGAGTAGCGGCGCAGTTGTGGTCCCGTGAGTCGACCCGGGTACTGTCAGGGGGTGGGATTTGGCGATATGATAACCATCCATGCAACTGCTTGTTTACTCTGCGAACTGGTGCCGTGACTGCCGGGAAGCGAAGCGCTTCCTCGAGAAGCACGGCATTCCCTACACCGAAGTGGACATCGAGCACACCCCCGGAGCTTCTGACGAAGTGTACCGGCAGGTGGGCAAGCGGGCCATTCCGCAGTTTGTCATCGACGGGGAGTGGGTGCAGCCGTACCGGCCGGGCGAGGGCTTTCTCTACGAAGAGATGAGCGCGCGGCTGGGCGTGGTGGAGTAGGCGCGGCCGCTCAGGCGAGGTCGGCCCCTGGCGGGGGCGGGGTGCCGACATCGGCCAGGATGAGGCGGGCGTCGGCAGCATCGGCAGCGGCCACCTGGAGGCGCAGGTCGCCGAGGCCGGGCTCGAGAATGCGGGCGTTTTCGCCGGAGAGAAAGACCTCAATGCCGGCGGACTGCAGGCGGAGTCGGGCCATGTCGGCCTCAAGCGGCTCCGTGAATCTCGCTACCGTAACCACTTCATCCATTCTGATCCCTTTCACTCAACGCTTGCGCTGGCAACAACTTGGATGCACGCGGCTGGGGGAGTGGCGCTGTCTCCGGCTGCAGCCCCGGGGTACAGGCGCCCTCTGTTTTTCGAGCCGGACGCCGAAGCTAAGGCGCGGCCGGTTCCATGCGCATCGTGGGCGGATGACGCGAGATCAGGCTTCGGGAGAGATTCCGCATCGGACGCTCCCACCAGTAATAGGTGACGGCCGAAACTGCCGTAGTCAGCATCCCGACCACCACAGCCGAGACCCGGAGCAAGTGAGGGACGTGCAGGGCGCCGAGCAGCCGTTCCGTGCCCGGGTTCGCCACCAGGTACAAGGGCGAATGCACAAGATACAGCGAGTATGAGATCAATCCAAACCAGTAGACCGGTGCACTGCCGAGCAGCCGCGAGGCGTATGACTGCTCGAATGGCAGGGTGATGATGAGAGGAACGAAGGTCAGGACGATCGCAATATCGCTGCCACGCAGAGCCGCAAGGCAGACAAGCAGCACGACGACGGCATCGCCAGCGCCCGGGGCCGAGGCGATCCGGCGTACCGGTCGCCACAAGGAGAGCCGGTAGCCGATGACGCCGAGCAGAAAGCCGGCAATGCAGCGTAGCAGTGGGTACACCGTGCCGAAGTCGTAGATATCGAGAGGCCCGTGCCGCGGCCCGACCGAACTGTGGGCGACATGCAGACGATTCTCCGGTTGTACGGAGAGAAAGAGGAGCATCGCTACCGCCAGCGTAGCGCAGGCGATCACGGCGGCCCGTCTACGCTCGGGCACAATCATCACCATGAGCGGGAAAAGCAGGTAGGCGGCGAACTCAGTGCTGATCGACCATGCGGGGCCGCCGATGCTGATTGCGAAACCCCAGGCCTGGATGAGCAACAGGTTCGTGACGACTTCAAAGCGGCTGAATCCTCCAGGGTGAAGTCGAAGCGCCATCGACGCCAGTACGATGAGCAGGTAGAGCGGGTAGGTGCGGCCCAGTCGCTTGTAAAGAAAGACGAGGTAGGGCTTCCACGCAAAGCCGTTGAGAAAGCCTGACGAGTTGGTCAGCGTGATCACAAAACCACTCAGCACGAAGAAGAGGTCGACTGCCATGTAGCCGTGACCTTCAATCGTCTTGAGCAGTCCGGGGCCGAAGTTCACCACGCCAAAGGTGTAGTGATAGAAGACTACGAAGACAGCAGCGACTCCGCGCAGGCCGGTGAGCGACCGAATTTCGGTCTTGCTGAACATCTTGCTTGGCCTCCCCGTGTCAAGGATCTCGCTCAGCATCAGCTTACATGCCTGGTCAC
>DASWUY010000506.1:0-10359 GCA_036401435.1 Acidobacteriaceae bacterium
GGCCGGCCATCCAGTTCGCCTACATGACCGTGCTCGCCTACCTCGCAGCCCTTGCTACCAACCTGCTGGTCACGCGCTTCCTGTAAGGACCCGGCTGTGCGCGCGACCGGCGCGCGCTTCTGGCCGGCCCTTAAGGCACCCTGGACAATCTCTAGTAAGATGGAGTAAGCGCTTCCCTACAAATTTTCAGCTTTGCCCGGCTAGCGGCGTCTTTTGCCCTGCCTGCCGCGAAGCCGCGCGAGAGCATATACATGATTTCCGTCAGCAATGTCAGCATGCGTTACGGCTCCAAGATCCTCTTTGAAGACGTGAGCGCCACCTTCATCTCCGGCCGCCGCTACGGCCTTACCGGCCCCAATGGCGCCGGCAAATCCACCTTCATGAAGGTCCTCACCGGCGAGCTCGACGCCCAGAAGGGCAACGTCGTCCGCCCCAAGAAGTTTGGCGTCCTGCGCCAGGACCAGTACGCCTTCGACGCCTACCGTGTCCTTGACACGGTCATCATGGGGAACAAGCCTCTGTGGGCCGCGCTCTCTGAGCGGGACGCGATCTACGAAAAGGCCGAGCTGACCGACGAAGACGGCATGCGCCTGGGCGAGCTTGAGGGAACCGTCGGCGAAGAAGACGGCTACACGGCCGAGTCGGACGCGGCCGTCCTGCTGCAGGGCCTCGACATCGAGGACGAGCTGCACGAGCGCAAGATGGGCGAGCTGCAGGGCGGTCAAAAGGTTCGCGTGCTCCTCGCGCAGGCGCTCTTCGGCAATCCCCAGGCGCTGCTCCTCGACGAGCCCACCAACTATCTCGATCTTGAATCGGTGGAGTGGCTGCAGGAGTTCCTGCTCAAGTTCGAAGGCACCCTGATCACCATCTCGCACGACCGCCACTTCCTCAACGCGGTCTGCACCCACATCGCCGACATCGATTACCAGACGATCATCCTCTACCCCGGCGGCTACGACGATATGGTCAACGCCAAGACCCAGGTCCGCTCCACGCTCGAGAGCCAGAACGAGCAGCGCGAGAAGAAGATCGCGCAGCTCAACGACTTTATCGCGCGCTTCGGCGCCGGCACCCGCTCCAGCCAGGTCACCAGCCGCAAGAAGGAAGTGGAGCGCCTGCAGACCAGCGAGCTCGCACGGTCGAACATCCAGCGCCCCTTCATCCGCTTTGACCAGAACCGGCCCAGCGGGAAACAGACCATCGAGATCGAGTCGCTCTCCAAGGCCTATGGCGCCGAGCGGGTCATCGAGAAGTTCTCAGCCACGGTCATGCGCGGCGAAAAGGTATGCCTGATGGGCCGCAATGGCCAGGGCAAGACCACGCTCCTGAAGTCGCTGCTCGCCGGCCAGCCTGATCTTGAACCTGACTTTTCCGTAGACAGCGGAACCGTCAAGTGGGGCCACGAGGCGCAAATCGGCTACTTCCCCCAGGACCACACCGGCGCCATCCAGCACGGCACCACCGTCTTTGACTGGCTCTACCAGTGGGACCCCAAGAAGACCAAGGAAGAGATTCGCGGCCTGCTCGGACAGATGCTGTTCTCGGGGGAAGAGGGTCTCAAGCGCACCGACGCGCTCTCCGGTGGCGAGGCCGCGCGCCTGCTCTTCTGCAAGCTCATGCTGCAGAAGCCGAACGTGCTCATCCTCGATGAGCCCACCAACCATCTCGACCTCGAAGCCATCGTCGCGCTCAACACCTCGCTGCAGAAGTACGAAGGAACCGTCTTGTTAGTCACGCACGATCGCGACCTCATCGACGAGGTCGGCACCCGCATCTGGCGCTTCGAGCACGGCAAAATCGACGACCACAAGGGACCGTACTCGGAACTTGCGGAGTCGGTTGGGTCTGCATCTCGCTAGAGCCGGAGGAGAAGGGTAAATGGCGCTGATCAAGAAGCTAGAGGCAATTTCGCTAGAACGGTATATGCCCCACAGCGAAGTCGAAGCCACCTACTCACTCGTTGAGAGCACGAGTGAAGGAAGATCGCTGCAGATTGACACGTACGGCTCTTCGTTCCGGAAGATAGTGGGCAAGAAGAGCCAATCGATCCGGTTTTCTCCGGAGGCTCTAAGCCAGGTAAAAGCAGTCCTGATCGATCACTTCTAAGTAACAGCTACGTAACCAAGTTTCGCCACCACCAAAGTTGACAGAAAATTGCTGATACTGACCGCACAAAACCTGACCAAGGCCTTCGGCGCAACGACGCTCTTCCGCAATATCTCCTTCACCGTCAACGACGGCGATCGCATCGCGCTCATCGGCCCCAATGGCTCCGGCAAATCCACCCTGATGAAGATTCTCGCCGGTGAGATCTCGCCCGACTCGGGCGAAGTCTCCACCCGCAAGCGCGCCCGCCTCGCCTACATCGCGCAGGAGTCCGCCTTCGAGGCCGGTGCCACCGTCCGCTCCGTGCTGGAAGAAGCGCTCCACCGCGCCGGCGTTCCGGAGTGGGAGCGCGAGCAGCGCCTCCGCGAGATCTTCGGCCGCGCGGGCTTTGACTCGCTCGACACCGAAGCAGTTACCTATTCCGGCGGCTGGCGCAAGCGCCTCGCCATCGTCGAGGCCGCCGTCCAGCAACCCGATATCCTGCTGCTCGACGAGCCCACCAACCACCTCGACCTCGCCGGCATCGAGTGGCTGGAGGAGATGCTCCAAGCCGCACCCTTCGCCTGCATCGTCGTCTCGCACGATCGCTACTTCCTTGAGGCGGTGGCCACCGAAACCGCCGAGCTGAGCCGCGCCTACCCCGACGGCATGCTGCGGTACGCCGGCAACTACTCCACTTTCCTTGAGAAGAAGGAGGAGTACCTCGTCGCACAGGGCAAGCGCCAGGAAGCGCTCCAGAATCGCGTGCGCATTGAGACCGACTGGCTGCGCCGCGGACCCAAGGCGCGCACCACCAAGTCCAAGGCCCGCATCGACAATGCCAACGAGTTGATCGGGGAGCTGCAGGGCATGAAGCAGCGCGCCGCCACCTCAAGCGCAGGGATCGTCTTCGGCGCTACGGATCGCCAGACCAAGCGCCTGGTTGAATTCGAAGACCTCGCCTACTCGGTCCCCGAAGAGGGCGGCCGCCCCCTCTTCGACGGTCTCAACTTCTCCGTCACCGCAGGCATGCGCGTCGGCGTGGTCGGCCCCAACGGCAGCGGCAAAACCACGCTGCTGCACCTGGTCGACGGTCAACTCCAACCCGACGCAGGCACCATCAAGCGCGCCAACAACCTGCGCATTGTCTACTTTGAACAGAACCGCGAGATCGACGGCTCCCAGACCCTGCGCCGCGCCCTCGCTCCCGATTCCGACTCCATCGTCTACCAGGATTCGGTCATCCACGTGGCCAGCTGGGCCGCACGCTTCCTGTTTTCCGGCGAGCAGCTCAATCAGCCCGTCGAGCGGCTCTCCGGCGGCGAGCGCGCGCGTGTCCTCATCGCGCGCCTGATGCTTGAGCCCGCCGACCTATTGCTGCTCGACGAGCCCACCAACGACCTCGACATCCCCACCCTCGAGATCCTGGAAGAGTCCCTGCTTGAGTACAAGGGCGCCATGATGCTCGTCACCCATGACCGCTACATGCTTGACCGCGTCTCGAACGTCGTCCTTGGCCTCGACGGCGCGGGCGGCGCAGGCTCCTTTGCCGACTACCAGCAGTGGGAAGAGTGGAAGCGCGACCGCGCCCAGGCCGCTACCCGTGCCGCCGGCCGGCCCGACCGCGGCAACCCCAACAACGGAGGCGGCAAGAAGAAGAAACTCTCCTACATGGAGCAGCGCGAGTGGGAGACGATCGAGGCGCGCATCGAGGCAGCCGAAGCGCTCGTCCATGCCCGGCACGCCCAGGTTGAAGATCCCGCCATCGCCAAGGATGCCGCCCGCCTCAGCGCCGCGCTCGCCGACGCACAGCAGGCGCAGGAGGCGGTCGACGCCCTCTACACCCGGTGGGGCGAACTAGGCGCGAAGCTGGCCTGACGCCGCCGGCCCGGTCCGCGCGTCGCGGCCGCGCACCCCTCTGGTACACTCATCGAGTGGGCAGGCGACTGCTCCTGATCCTTCCTTCCGGCGCCATGGTGTAATCGGTTAACACGTCGCCCTCTCAAGGCGAAGAGTACGGGTTCGATCCCCGTTGGCGCTACCAGGCAAGAGCCTCTCTCAAAAGCAATCCCAGCGACCCGCCGAAGCGGCCTCGCGCTACTTCGTCCGGTACAACACCACCTTCTCCGCCTTCGCCCCGCGCTGATCGAAGCGCCACGCCCTCCCCTGGTCGTCTTCATCTCCGTTCAGCCGCCTCCCAGGCGTCCACTTCCCCTCCTCATATGTGCCCTCTTCTACCGAGGCCAGGCCCACCTGCGTCCCGCCTCCTGCGGTAAACGAGACACGAAAGCCCTTCCCCGCCCCCAGGAACGCGTTCGGCCCTGTTGCCAGGATCAGCCCATACCCGCTCTGCGCCCGGTTGCCGAAGATCTCGTCCAGGCTTACATGCGCGATCAGATCGCCCATCGCAAAGTCAAAGGACGAGTGCGTCTTGTCCAGCACAAAGCCGTGAATCTCGCCCTTCTCCTCGGCCGCAAGTAGCTCCGGCATCATCGCCGCCAACAGCTTGTAGCTGGTCGATAACTCCGCGCGCCCTCGCACCATGGCTTCCATACTGGGCAGGTTGCCCGCAGCCGCATCCGCGGCCTCAGCATGCAGCCCTGCATCAATCGCGAAGGGCGAGAAGCCCAGCGCCGCATGTTCGCCCACCGCAAAAAACACGTTTGCCGCCGCCTGCGCTCCGCCGTTCGTCTCAGGGATAAACAACGCATTCTCCGGCCGATGGTACAGCGCGCACCACCCGCGCACGTCGGGCGAGTACAGGTCGGGCGAGTAGAGATCCATCGACGACCCCGCCGCCTTCCACACATCCATCACCCGCGGCTTTGGCCCGCCACTCGGAAAGTCTCCCGGCTTCTCCTTCTCGTTCCCCAGCCAGGCGTTCACGTACAGCGGCAGCGCATACGCACCCTTGGCTCTCGCAGCCACGGTTTGCACGTACCGCGCATACTGCCATGCCATGAAGATCTCGTCCGCCCGCGTCGTGTCCGCAGGGTCGCCAAAGACCTCCGTCCAGGTGCCTGAAGTCCTGGCACCGTTGCCCTCCCACAGCGCGCGCAGTTCCGCGTTCAGCATGCCCCGGTGCGCCGCCAGGTGCCGCAGCAGCTCTGCCGGAACGGGGCCAGCAAAGGCGCGCTCCGCGGCGGGCGAGTGGTCGCGCGAGGCACCCAGGATGCCCACCTCGTTCTCTACCTGCAGCATCAGCACGGTGTGCTCTGTATCCGTCGTTTTCAGGTGCGCCGTCAGCGCTGCCAGCGCCCGGCCGTCCGCCTCGGCGGTTGCCGGCGCCATCGGGCTCAGCACCTCCACTACTGCTCCGTTCAGCATTACCCGCGGAAAGCGCGCCGGGTCCTGCTTCACCCAAACCGGCGGATAGCTCGACATCCCGTTCTTCCACGCAGCCAGCCATAGCAGGACCAGGTGCAGGTGCTCCCGCCGTGCCTGCTGCAACAAACCGTCCACCAGCGTGAAGTCGTAGCGCCCTTCTTCCGGCTCCACCAGCTCCCATGACACGGGCGTAAGCACCGTGTTCAACCCCAATGCCGCCAGCTGCGCCCACTCCGGCTGCATGTACCGCAGGCTTGAGGAGCTCGAGTTATTCAGCTCCCCGGCAAGCATCAGGAAGGGCTTGCCATCGACCACCATCTGCAAGACCTGCCCACGGCGTTCGAGCCGCGGCGCGCCAGCCGGAACGTTCGTGGTGGGCTGCGCCGGCAGAGCGGCTGCAGTCAGCAGGAACAGCAAGGGCAGGAGGAGGCTCTGTCTCGTCACGAGCTACACTCTAGCATCGGACCGCGAGCCCCGCATGCGGGCCACAGAACGCCGTTTGGTGCGCAGCGTGCGTCGTGTCTACTGCGCCGGCAGCACCTGCCGCTCGACCCCCGGCCCCTCCCACAGAACCACCGGCTTCAGCCCGGCACGCACCGTCAAGTGAAGCTGGTGCGGCCCCGCTCGCATCGCCGCGCTCACCCGCGTCGGTTGCATCGCGCTCTCGTCAGAGCCGCAGGCGCGCGCCCGCGGCTTCGGGCTGCTCACCGGCGCCATGTCATCGAGCGCTACCGTCCCTTCGCTGTCGGTCAGCACCGTCACCGTATAGCCGCCATCCGCGGGCACCACAAACCTGCGCTCCATCCGGACCATGCCCGGCGCTGCGGCCTGCTCCTCCGCGCTTCGCATGTCCGCGCGGCCCGAGGCGTGCACCCGCCCCGCCAGCACCACCGACTCGCTCTTCCACGACTGGGACCCGCCCTGCTCGCGCGTATGCAGCAGCACGCGAAAGCGCCCCGAGCCATCGAGCAGTGTGCCCTGGTCGTCTACAAAGGCGTGCCTCACCACCCGTCCTTCCGCCCGCGTGCCGTCCCCAAAGAGCCACTCAAAGCGCCGCCCCGGCGCCTCCTCGGCCGCGGCTGTAAAGGTGACCGGCGCCCGCGCGCGCAGCAGCCCCGGCGTATACGCAAACCCTGGCTCCCAAGCCGCAGCGGCAACCGCGGTAGCGGCCGCTCCGTCCAGCACCTCGGTCGGCCCGCCCTCGTTCGCCGGCCCATCCTCCACCGTCACGCCCTTGACCGCCCCCTTCACCGCCGCGGCCACCATCCCCGGACCATCCATCGACCACACCCCGGAGAAATGAACCTCGCTCACCGATGGGTTCGGGTAGCGAATTTGGTAGAGCGAGTACCAGTCCTCCAGGCGAATGTCCTCAAAGGTGTAATCGGTGTGCGTCCCCACCCCGCCCGGATCGGCCCACAGCTCGAAGAAGGCGAAGGGCACCTTGCAGTCCCCAAACCCGGTGTGCAGCACGTCCACGTTGCGCATGTGAAAGTGGGCCGACGAAAAGATCTTCTGCGGCCAGGCGACACGCACCGTATTTGAAATGCTGGTGCTCGCAACCGTATCCGCGATCGTGATATTCGCAACGTCATGCCCCGGCGTCAGCATCGCCTCGTCCGAGTAGCCCTCCCAGTTGCCCTGCGCGGCAAACACGTCATCAGACGCGCGAAGGAAACTGTTGCGCACCGTCGTGTCCCCGCCCCCCAGCCAGTCCATCCCGTCCTGGTTCGCATCTCCCTTCAGCCCCGCCACCGCCTTCACGTTGTAAAAACCGATGTGGTGCGAGTCCTTCATCTGGATCTGCCAGGTGCGGCTCCGCACCACCGTCGTGATGCCGTTGATCTCGATGTTTTCGGCATTGTCCATCACGATCACGTGCCAGTCCGGCTTGTGCATCCAGCCCTCATCGGCCTCCGGGTTCTGCGGGCCGTCATAGACGATCATGCCCCTGCCCAGCACGCGCACATCGTGCACCTGCCACAGGTTCAGGCTGCCGAAGATCACCGCCCCTCCGGCCAGGTAGATCGTCTCGCCGGAGTGCGCGTCGATCGATCCGCGATGTACCCCCGGCGCGTAGTAGCGAACGCCCGGCGTCCCAGGGCCGATGTGCGCGTGCTCTCGTTCATTGGCGAAGAGGAAGAGCATGTCTGCCTCGGCAAAGTGGTCGCCGGGCCGCGAGATGGAGAGCTTCTGCGGACCATCCAGGCGGAAGCGGATCGTTCTGCCCTCCCTGCTGGGACGAATCCCCAGCCGCATCGGCTGGATCTCGACACCGGCGTCCCAAAAGTAAGGGTCGTCCGCCGTCACCGCGACCGTGACCGGGCCGTCTGTGTCGAAGTTCAGCAGGTAGTAGTTGCTGGCCGCATGCACCACCGGGGTACGCTGCCCATCGATCGTCACGACGTAGTGCGTCGAGCTCACCTCCGCCGGGATGGGATAGAGCGTGGCCGCACTCGCCGCGCACACCCCGCCTGCGAAGCCAACCAGAAGGGCAAGCGCACCCATTCCGCGTGCTCGGATGAGAGGCATTAGGGCGGCTGCACAGGACTGGAAGGCTAAGGGCATCGTCGATCCACTCTCCAAAACGCTGCGGGCCGTCTCCGTTACCTTCGCGGAGCCGCCGCCTCATTATGGGAAGCATAACGCTCGCCTGCGTCGGTTCGGAGCCAACCCCGTCAGGCGGTGCGCGCTCCTACTTCCGGACAACGGAGGATCGGCCATGAACGAAGACAAGATAAAAGGCGTCGCGCAGAAGATTGGTGGGCATATCGAAGAGGCAGCCGGAGCCCTGGTGGGGGATCACGATCTGAAGGATGCAGGCCGCGAAGACCAGCTAAAGGGGGGCGCTCGCGAGGCTTGGGGCAACGTGAAGGATGCAGGCCATGCGCTGGTAGATCACGCCCGCGCCGCCAAGCACGAAGCAGAGGCCAAGTCTGCGGCTGCAGAGGCGTTTGACCGCGAGCACCCACCACTCACCAAGAACAAGCTCTAGGGGCCCGCGCAGCGGCTTACCTGGGAGCAGGAACGGCTTCCTGCTCCCACCCGGCGCACCCCCGGCAGGCGTTTAGATTTTGAACCACAAGCGGTGGCGCCGCCAGCCTAGGCAGCCGTGACCACGGGAGGCAGCTCTGTCTTGTACCGCAGCATCAGCCAGACCAGCTTGCGCGCCTCCCAGTACCGGGGCACATAGGCGGTGGGCTTCGAGAGGCACCGAAAGAGCCATCCCAGGCCCACATAGTCCGCCCATCCGGGAATGTGCACCTGGTCCCCGCTGAGAAAGGCGATCGCAGCGCCGATACAGTGAATCCCCGGCAGGTAATTCAGGCTGCGCTTCAGATAGAGGCCCAGCCGCTCCTGGGTTCCGCCGCCCACCGTGACAATGACGTGCTTGTAGGGGTGCGCCCTCAGGCGTCCCAGCAGCTCGGGATCAGCGATGCGTCCCTTATACACTGGCGCGACATACATGTCCTCTTCGCGCACGAGGATGCCTTGTGACCTGAGCCACGCCAGGTTGGTACGCGCGCTCTGCATGCTGGCCATGATCCACAGCGTATTGCCGGGCACACGCACCTCGGGCTCCAGCAGCAGCGCCCGCAGGTACTCCAGCCCGGAGACACGCGGGACCGGGTCGCGACTCATGAAGTTCCAGATCAGCACCATGAATGCACTGTCGGTGATCGCAAGATCGGCATTCAGCAGCGCCTCGCGATAGTCCAGATTCTTCGATAGGTCCTTCAGCGCCGGCGCCGCCGGCACCACCAGCAGTCCTCCCTGCTTCATCCGGCTGACCGTCTGCTGGGCAGTGCCGCAGTAGAACTCCACCCCCAGGATGCGCTGGAAACGTCCAGCGCCTGTGCCACTCGTGCTGCCCATGCCGCTCCTCACCACCACACCCCTACGGTGCTGCAAAGTTAGACGCTACTTCGTGCCTTGAGGCGTGCGTGCTGATCTACTTTGCTGCAGAGGATGGTGCTCCACCGAAACCCAAGGCGCCTACCCTCTGCTCATCGGCTGTCCCAGCCGCATCTTTAGCCTTCCAGGTCCCTGCGCTGCCTTGGTCCTCACCCGCTCGTCGCCCAGGCATCCACTGCGACCCTGCGTCTTCAGACACTCCGCGCCCGTCTCACCTGACAACGGCGCTAGCCGAGCCCATCCCGTGCGCCATGAACAGTCTACGTGGTCTCCCTCGCTGCGCCAGGCGCCTCCCGCTGCTGCAAGCAGAAGAGGGTCCCCAGGGAGCACGAGGCCGTATGCTGGAAGAGACAGACTAACGCCTGCACTGCTCGTCTGTCGGTCGGCGCGCTTACGCCTTGCCGCTCGCGCCGCGCACCCGGAAGTCAGCAGCAGATAAAAGGAGTACTCCTGACGATGTTCTGCAAACCTTGGCGGCGCCTGGCCGCCAGTACTTGCTTGCTGGTCGCAGGATGGGCCGCCGCCCGCCCGGCCCCGGCGGAAGCGCCTGCCCTCCTCTCGACGACCCTGCCCGATGCTCCCCTCGCACCTGCCGCAGCCCAGGCCGGTACCGCACCACAGACCACGCCGCCCGCGCAGCCCGCTCCCGCGCCGCCGCCGCCCCCGCCCGCTCAAACTTCCCCGGCTCCGCCCGCTTCCACCCAGGACACCTACAACCTCAAGAAGGCCGAGCACCAGCGCATCCTCGGCATCATGCCCGAGTTCCAGGCCGTGAACACCGGCGGCGTCGTGCAGCCGCTCCGGCCGGGTGAGAAGTTCAACCTGATGTGGAAGAGCTCGACCGACCCCTTCATCTTTACCCTGGACGCGATCGTAGCGGGCATCGGACAGGCCAAGAACAGCAACCCCGGCTTTGGCCAGGGTACAAAGGGCTACCTCAAGCGCTTCGGCTCCTCCTACGCCGACACCTTCGACGGGAACTTCTGGGGCAACGCCGTGCTCACCGTCGCCCTGAAAGAAGACCCGCGCTAC
>DASWUY010000507.1:0-2575 GCA_036401435.1 Acidobacteriaceae bacterium
GCTGTCAGGTCCAGCAGCCAGCTTGAGATCACGCTGCCGCGGCGCCACACCTCTGTTACATCCTGCAGCGGGAAGTCGTACTGGTAGTGCTCCGGGGTGCGCAGTGGCGTCAGTTCGGCGCTATGCTCCTGCTCTGCCTGCTTGCCGATGTTGGCGTTCTTGAGTATGTTCAGGCCCTCGGCATACGCTGCCATCATGCCGTACTCGATCCCGTTGTGCACCATCTTGACGAAGTGGCCGCCGCCTACCTCGCCGCACCGCAGGTAGCCGTCCTCGGCCGTTGAAGGTGCTGCTTCGTCGCGTCCCTTGGTACGGGAGACGTCGCCGCGACCGGGAGCGAGCGTCTTGAAGATCGGATCCAGGTAATCCACTGCTTCCTTCTGGCCGCCGATCATCATGCAGTACCCGCGCTCCAGTCCCCAAACGCCGCCGCTCACGCCAACGTCGAGGTAGCGAATGCCCTGCGGCTCAAGCTCCTTGGAGCGGCGGATGTCGTCGATGTAGTAGGAGTTGCCCCCATCGATTAGGATGTCGTTCTTCTCAAGGTGGGGCGCGATCTTGCCAATCATGCCGTCGACCGCGCCGGCTGGCACCATCAGCCAGACCACGCGGGGGGTTTGCAGCTTGCCGATGAACTCCTCGATCGACTTGGCGCCGGTCGCGCCGGCGCCTTCCAGCTCGCTGACGGCCTTCTCACTCAGGTCAAACACCACGGCGTCGTGGCCGCCGTTCATCAGGCGCTTCACCATATTCGCGCCCATGCGGCCCAGGCCGATCAATCCAATCTGCATCTCGGTCTCCTCTTGCTTACTCTGGTGTTCCGTGCATCCGTACTCTTGACTACGATGGTGTTAGGGACCGGGACGATTCCAACCCATTCGATTAATTGCGCACTCGGCCTCAGCGACTCAGCAGCGAGACACCCTGGGCATCGGCCACTACCGCTTCCGTGGCCATGTCGAGAAACAGTCCATGCTCTACCACTCCGACAATCGCCCGAATCTCGCGCGCCAGCTGGTGCGGGTCCTCGATCAGGCCGAAGGGGCAATCGAGGATCCAGTTCCCTTCGTCCGTCAGGTAGTTCGCGCCTTCAGGGCCGGGCCGCAGTTGAGGGCTGCCCCCCATCGCTGACAGGCGCTTCTGCACCAGTGCTGCCGCGAACGGAACCACCTCCACCGGCAGCGGGAACCTGCCCAGCTTTTCTACCACCTTGCCCTCGCCAACGACGATCAGAAAGCGCTTCGCGGCGCTGGCAACGATCTTTTCATGGAGCAGCGCGCCACCCCCGCCCTTGATCAGCGAGAGCCTGGGGCCAATCTCGTCCGCGCCATCAATCGCCAAGTCCAGCTCCTGTATCTCCTCAAACGTCGCGAGCTCGATGCCATGATGCGCGGCCAGCTCAGCCGAGGCGGCAGAGGTGGGCACCCCGATGACCTTCAGCCCGTCCCTGACCCGCTCGCCCAGCATCTCGATGACGTAGCGCACCGTGGTTCCCGACCCGATGCCGAGCCGCATGCCGTCCTCGATGAACTCCATGCTGCGACGCGCAGCGACCCTCTTTGTTTCGTCCTGCATGGGGCCCCCTTGCTCCTCCACATCTCCGTCTACCATACGCCGAGGCGCCCGCCGCGCGGCAAGTACGGTCGCCCGCCTGGAGGGAGGTCGAATCGTTGCCGCGGCCCGTGGCATCGAACAGCGGCAACTCAGAGCTCGATAACGGACCCGCGCCTCCGGGTTCGGTCAGGCGGTCAGATGATCATGCGTGGAGCAGGCTTTTTCGCGATCACCCTCCTCTCCCTGTCGCTTGCCGTGGCTCGTGCGCAGAGCGCTCAGTCGCTGGTGCAGCAGGCGGTGGACACGGAGCGAAGCGCAAACCGCACCGATCACTCCGCCTGGACGTACCGGGAAGCAGTCCGCAAGCCAAAGGAGCAGATCGTGCAGTGGGTGGCCGTTACGCCGCAGGGCGGGTTGCGACGCGTGACGGAGACAAACGGCCAGAGAGTGCAGGAGCCGCAGCAGCGAGAGCAGGTTGAGAAGTATCTCGCCGACAGCGGGGCACAGAAAAAGCAGGCAGCCGAGAGCCGGCACGATGACCAGCAAGTCGACGACTTTTTGACCCTTCTACCCACTGCCTTCCTGTGGACGCAGACAGGAGCAACGGCAACCGAGACGACCCTGCACTTCGAGCCCAAGCCAAACTTCCACGCGCCCACCCGCGAGGCTCGCGTCTTCAGCGGCATGGTGGGTGACCTGGTCCTGGACAACAGCCAGCACCGCATCCGCAGCATGTCGGGCCATCTGGTTCATGATGTGACCTTTGGCGGCGGGCTGCTGGGCCGCCTGAGGCAGGGCAGTTCCTTCTCGCTGGAGCAGGCGGAGGAGGCTCCCGGTGCCTGGCAGCTTACCGCCATCCACGTGCACCTTGACGGTAACGCGCTCCTCTTCAAGAGCGTCTCCCTTGAGGAGGACGACGCCCGATCGAAGTTTGCGCTGGAGGCACAGACCCTCACCCTGCAAAGGGCTGCGACGCTGCTGCTGGAGCGGGAAGAGTGAGGAGCCTGGCACCCTGAGTGGG
>DASWUY010000508.1:0-2347 GCA_036401435.1 Acidobacteriaceae bacterium
GAGCGGAGGATGAGGCCGGCGTGATGGTGCTTGCGGAGGCGCTCGACGATCTCGGGCGCGGTGAAGGCGGCGGTGTCAGGCTCGGCGACGCGGGCCAGGCAAAGGACGCTGCCGGCGTAGTCGGCGCGGGTGGGCGGCAGGGTGTAGGCAGCACCCTGGAGGGAGCAGACCTCGATGCGGGCCCACTCGGCCCAGAGGTCAAGCCCGGTAGCAGCCTGGACGACGTCGGCGATGAAGGCGCCGCCGACGCGGGCGGCAGCCTCCAGGAAGAAGAAACTGCCGGCGGCGTCGCGGATGTATTCAGCGTGGGTGACGCCGCGCACCATGCCCATGGCGGGCATGAGGCGGCTGTTGAGCGAGGTGAGGGCGGTGGAGGCAGGGGAGGCGCGGTCGAGGATGCGGGTGGTGAAGACGCCGCCCTCGTGCATGGTCTGCATGGGGGGCTTGCCGTACTGGCTGACGGAGGCGAAGACGACCTCGCGCTCGGAGACGATGGAGTCGACGTGGAAGATGTCGCCGGGGACAAAGCGCTCGAGGAGGAAGTGGCTGGCGGCGTCGCCGAGGGTTTCAAGGGCAGACCAGAGCTGGGCGGGCTCGGTGATCTTGCGGATGCCGATGGCAGAGGCTTCAGAGCGCGGCTTGAGGACCCAGGGGCCGGGGGTGTGGTCCATGTAGCGGGCGAGCGCGTCGTGCTGCAGGACGGGGACAAACTCGGGGACGGCGGCGCCGGCGCGGGATGCTTCAAAGCGCATGGCGAGCTTGTCGCGAAAGTTGGCGGTGGTGGTGAGGCCCATGCCGGGCAGGCGCATGTGCTCGCGCAGCACGGCAGCGGTGCGCATGTCGAACTCGTCGAGAGCGACGACGCGGTCAAAGCGGCGGGTGCGGGCGAGGTAGGTGACGGTATTGAGGATCTGCTCGGGGGTGAGGCCGGCGGGCATGGTGTGGAGCTCTTCGAGGATGTCGCGGGGCCAGTCCGCGTCATGCAGCTTGTCGACGGTGAGCAGCTGGATGCGGACGCCCATGCGGGCGACCTGGCGCAGGAAGGTCTGCCCTTTCTCATAGCTGGAGATGGCTAGTATGCGTGCTGGCTGGTCTGTCATCGATCTCCTTCCCGGCGGAGGCGCACGCGTTGCACGGCCGGGCTGATTTGGATGCCGGGGCGCCGGGCAGAGGAGGCTTGCGGCTCGCTCCGGCCCCCGGGCCGCAGTACAGTAGGACAGATTGTTCTACCACGACGAGAGGCTACGAGCATTTTGCCGTAGAAGAGCGAGTTGGAGGACGGCGCATTGCAAAAGGAGCAAGCCATCACCGGACGGGGCTCGCTGGATGGCCTGCTGCGGAAGGTGAGCAGGGTGCAGGAGGAGTGTACCGTGCGCTGGCATCGCCAGACCGGGAACGAAGGGGAAGGTGCGCAGGGCGCGGGGCTGTGGCCGATAGTAGTGGCGCAACACCGTGCGAACTACGAGTTGTGGCACACCGAGGACCGGGCGCGTGCTCCGCATGGGAGTGACCGGGAGCTGGCCGAGTGCAAGCGCGCGATTGACCGGATAAACCAGCGGCGGAACGACCTGGCAGAACAGATTGACGCGTTGCTGCTGGGTACGCTCGTTGGCCTGAATCTACCCAGGGTGCAGGCGTCACTCCACTCCGAGAGCCCGGGGCTGATGATCGACCGCCTTTCGATCCTGGCGCTGAAGATGTATCACACGCGCGAGGAGCTGCGACGGCCTGAGGCGCCCGCGGGACACCTGGAGCGAAACCGGGAGCGGCTGGCCATCCTGGTGGAGCAGAGGGAAGACCTGGCGGCGTGCCTGGACGAGCTTTGGCACGATGTGCTGCAAGGGCGGCGACGCTTCAAGCTCTATCGCCAGCTGAAGATGTATAACGATCCGGCGCTGAACCCGGTGATCTACAACGCGGAGAGATGAGGCGGCAGGGTTGGCGTCCGGGAACCCGCAGGCCGGCGGGACCGGAGGGTGGGATGCACGCGGGTCATTTGACGTAGGGCCCGGCGCTCTATATAAAACGAGGCATCCGCTTCGATCCGGCGCATCCACCGGGGACCATCCTGTGGGATGCAGCTGTCGAGGACACGGGGACCGCATGGAGAGCACGGGCAATCGGCGCACCCCGAAGACGATCGCAGCCAAGGTACGGCCGATCACGAACACGGCCCAGGCGCAGGCGCTGGTGATCTACCAGGCGGCCGTGGAAGCGATGCAGCAGGGAAAATTCGAAAAGGCGGCGCAGACCTTTTCGCGGCTGGCCGGTGACTGCCCGCTCGAGATCCGGGAGCGGGTGCGCATTTATGTCGCGGCATGCGACCGCTATCTGACTCGCAGCGAGC
>DASWUY010000509.1:0-5433 GCA_036401435.1 Acidobacteriaceae bacterium
AGAAGGTGAAGGTGGCCTGCACGAAGACGCGCCGTGCGGCGGAGCCGGAGGAGAAGATCTGGCCGGCGAGGGCATTGGACCGGCCGAAGTTGGGCGAGTCGATGGTGCCTGTCGGAGGCGCGAGGTTGATGACGTTGAACAGGTTGAGGGCCTGCGCGTTCAGGGTCAGGTTGTAGCGTTTACCGGTGTTGCCGGCGCCGCCGCCAGGGCCGCCGCCACCGGGCCCACCGCGTCCGGGGCCGCCGCCGCCGGGGCCGCCACGCGGGGGGCCGCCACCCGGAGGTCCACCGCTGGCGGAGTCAGCGGGCGGCCCGGTGCGGGCCCCAAAGCCGAACGTCTTGCTGGTGCGCAGGTTGAAGGTGAACAGCGCCGGGCCGTGGCCGTAGTTGATGGGGATGGGCGTGGCGCCCGGGGGCGGCGTGGTGTCAAAGGAGCCATAGGAGGTCTGCTCGACTGCGGCGGCGCCTGGTGTGCCGAACGACGGGCGGTCGTTGAAGAAGGAATCGCCGTTCTGGTCCTGGGACAGGGTGATGTTGAACGGGGCGCCGGACTGGGCGACGATGAAGGGGCTGAAGCGGAAGTAGTGTGGCGCAGAGTAGGTGCCGATGAGGAACAGGCGATTGCGGACGTCGAAGGAAGCCCGGCCGTAGTCGGCCTTGAGGTTGAGGGAGTTGGACGGGTTGCTGTTGGTGCCGCCGGTGTCAGAGTTGGCAAAGCCCAGGCCGTAGTAGCCGAAGAGCGAGAGGTTCTTGGTGAAGCGCGCGTTGACGTTGAGGAAGAGCTGGTTCTGGTTGTAGACCGCCTCAGAGTAGTACTGGTAGACGTTGCCGAGAGCCGCGTCGTAGGTGGGCGAGTAGGGAGCGTTGGCGTTGATGGTGTCGAGCGCATGGACGCCATGCGAGTGGATATAGGTCACCGACATGGTGGAGGTCTTGTTGAGCTGGTGGTCGAGCCCGACGGACTCCTGGATATTCAGAGGAGCGTGCAGGTTGGGAGCGATCTGGTAGCGGGCGGGCGCCAGGCTGCTGCCCTGCGAGGAGCCGGAGACGGTGTTGGTGTCGCCGGCCGCGCACTCGGTCAAAAGGGTTGCAGTATTGGGGAGGCCGCCGGGCAGGTAGCAGCTGGGGTTCTGGATGACGCGCTCCTGCTGCACCACTCCGTTGTCGCGGGTGGACTGCAGTACGGGCGAGGCGCCGAAGCGGTCATAGAAGTAGCCGAATCCGGCGCGGAGGACGTCCTTGGTGGGCTTGCCGCCGCGCATGATGCCGTAGGCGACGGCGAGGCGCGGGGCAAAGTCGCTGTGATCGTGGATGACGTTCTGCGTCTCCCAGCGCAGGCCGTAGGAGAGGGTGAGGTTGGGGCGGGCCTTCCAGTCGTCCTGGTAGAAGAGGGCGCCATCGATCACATCGATGGCCGCCTTGGGATTGCCGGTGACGAAGACGAGCTGGCTGGGGCCGCCGCCTGCGGCCTGGATCTGCGCAAAGCTTTCGCCGTTGGCCAGGCCCTGCAGGGTGGTGGCATAGGCCTGGATGGCGCTGATCTGCGCAGAGCCGTTGCAGACCGCGGTGGAGGGGCAGGGGCGTGCGCCGAAGGTGTAGATCCCGTTGAAGCTGGAGTTGGCGGCGTTGGCTTCCCGCGTGGCGCGGAGGCGGCCGCCGATGTTGAGGGCATGGCTCTTGAGCGCGACCTCAGTGAAGTCGGAGAGCTCATAGCGGTCGGTATGGTCGCTGATGGTCTGCTCGCTGTTGCCGCCGAAGGTTTCATTGCCCTGGACCTGCACCTGGGGGGCGGTGCTGGCCGTGCCCTGGTTGGAGCGTTCAAAGATCAACTGCAGGTGTGCTTCGTTGATGACCTTAGGGCTGAGCACGGTGGTGTCGCTGATCTGGATGGTGTTCTCGGTGGCGCTGCTGTTGTAGGCCTGCGATTGGAGTGAGAACTGGCCTACGCCCTGGTTCTGGGCGGTGCTGCGCTCGAACTGGTAGCGAGCCACCAGGGTGTTCTTCTGGCCCAGCTGCAGGTCAAGCCGGGGGCTGATGTTGGTGCGGGTGGTGGGGGTATTGAGCCCGTTGTTGTAGTGGCTGATGGCGTAGTCGGCGGAGTTGCCGTAGTTGCCTGCGGCGAAGTCCCCGTTGGTCTCGCCCAGCAGGCGGTAGGCGCTGATGATGGAGGCGTCCTGGATGTTGCGGCGCTCGGCGCTGAAGAAGAAGGAAGCCGCCTTATTGATGGGGCCGCTGACGGTGCCGTTGTACTGGTAGGAGTCGTAGTCGGGGATGTTCTGGGTGAAGGGGTTGCCGGTGTTGAACTGGCGCATGTTGCCCTGCACGAAGAACTGCCCGTGGTACTTGTCAGAACCCGGCTTGGTGAGGATCTCGACGCGGCCGAAGCCCAGCTTGTCGAATTGCGCGCCGTAGGGATTCTGGTTGACGCGAATCTCGCGGATGGCGGACTTGGGCTGCAGCTGTCCTGCAGTGAAGCCGTCGATGAAGACCTGGCCGCCGCTGGGACCGGCGGCCGGGCCGGCAAGGGCGGTGAGCTCATTCGAGAGCTCGTCAGGATCGTCCGAGAGTGCGTCGAGGTCGGCGCCCTTGATGGTGACGCTGCTGGCGTTCGCGTCCGGATCCACGCTGACCGTTGGCACGCCTTCTGTCACCTGCACGGTCTGCTGCGCCGTCTGGATCTTGAGGGTGGCATCAAAGAGCCGGGCCTGGGGTCCGGTAAGGGTGATGGCCTTGGAGTCAAGGGGCGCAAAGCCGGGGGCGACGACCAGCACGATGTAGGTGCCGGGCGCGAGTCCCCTGATCTCGTAGCTGCCGTCGGGTTCGGAGGTGGCGCGGGCGACGGTGTGTCCGTCGGCCGTGGTCAGGCTGACGGTGGCACCGGGGATGACGGCGCCGGTCGGGTCAGCTACCTGGCCGTGCAGGCTGGCCGCGCCGGGGGTGGTGGCGGCGATGGCCTGCGCGTGGGCGCGCCCGGCGGGTGAGAGCAGAAGCAGGGCGGCGGCAGTCAGCAGAGAGAGGCAGGGCTTGGGGGTAGGCAGTTTCACAGGTCTCCAGTGCTGTTGGATGGGGTGAGGGGTCGCTGCTTCTGTATCGAATGTGCCTGCTGCAGTCTTTTCTGTTGACGAGAGACGATGCGGCAGGCTGGGGCGTTTGCCGGGTAGCAGAGTTGGGCCACCCGGCGTCAGCCCCGGTTCGCAGGCAGGGGGCGTGGAAGATGCTGTGCCGGCAGAGTGTCTACTGCGAAGCTTCCGCGCTGCCGCCCATGTTCCACGATGCGGAGAAGAGGCTGTCGCTGGCGCCCGCGGAACCCTGGAGCAGCGGTTCAACGCCCGCGATGAGGGTGATGGCGGTGGCTGCATCGAGGCGCTCGCCGCGAGAGGCAACAATCATGACGGCGTCGCCCTTCTTGAGCTCAGCCAGGGTGACGGCAGGGGCACGCTGCAGCATGGCAGAGGGGTCGCCGTGGGGCCGTGCGTCCGCGTCGCCGTGAGGGCCGCCAGGGCCGCCAGCGGAGGTGCCGTAGGCGGGCCGGCTGCCGCCCGATGCTGCGGGCCTGTCTCCGCCTGCAGCCGGTCCGCCTGGGCCGGGCCCGGCAGAGCCGGAGCGGGCGCCGCGGGCGGCAAGTCCCTGCGCCATCTCCGGGGGCAGCTTGCGCATTTGTGTTTCGGGCGTGAGCGTGAGGGTGACGGGCTTCTTGGTAGTCAGGTCGACCAGGGTCAGCGTGTTCTGGGTGGTGTCAATCGCGGTGATGGTGCCGGCCACGTTGCGGAAGGAGCCGGAAACGATCTCGACTGCGGTGACGGAGGTTCCATCTTCCGAGTGGTCGCCGCGGGCGCGCAGTTGGTCGCCGGGGTGGATGTCCGCGAGGGTCGCCGCCTTGGCATCGGCAAAGCGCACAGAGTCAGGCGCGTAGCGACGGATGATGGTGGTGGGCGTGACGGCGACCTGGAGGGCGTGGCCGGAGCTGCTGACGGTGATGGTGGCTGTGGCGGCTGCGGGAGGGTCAATGGACTTGACCACGCCGGCGACTCCGCGCTTCTGCCAGTCCTCGGTCTGCGAGGCATGGGCCTGGGCGATATCGGCCTGCTTCATGGCGATGACCGCGGTGGCCGCGTAGTGGGAGGCGTCAGAGCCGGGAGCCAGGCGGACCGAGACGCGGTCGCCGGTAGCTAGGTCCTGCACGTGGATCATGGTGGCGCCTTGAAGTGTGGTGGCGCCTGGCGCGGTGCGGACCACTCTGGTCTCGGCGCCGACCGAGACCAGCACCTCGCCGCCGCTCTCCAGCTTGAGCGTGAGCGAGTCGGCACTAGTGGCGGTAACGGTGCCGATGAGGCGGCTGGCGGGTGCAGCGGCAGGGGCAGTCTGCGCGGGCGCGGCTGGTGGGGTCGCGAAGAGGCCAGCGGCTAGCAGGGCCGTCAGCCGGCCGGCAGAAAGCAGCGTGCAGTATTTCGAGTGTGGCAAGATAATTTCCCTCTAAGCAGTGGGCGGCAGACTTGTCAAGGAGCGGTCTGCCTGCCCAAGAAAGAGACGGCAGGGAGGCGCGAAAGTTTCAGACTCGCGTTGGCCAAACGTGCGGAGAGGCATGGGAGCGGGCAGGCAGCGTTCGAGGGATGGTGCGCGGCGGGCGTCTATTACGAGCGCGGAATATGCGGAAGTGCGGGCGGGCCGACCTGTGCATCGGATATCATCAGTGTCGCTTGATGGTGCGCTGCCCGGCTGCTTTGAAGGCCGCGTCCGGGCGGGCGAAAGGATTTGTTCCTCTCATGGCAATGACCAGTGTAGGCAGTTCGGCGACCAGCAGCGCATCGGCACCTGGCAGCACCAACAAGAGCGCCATGGCGATGGTAACCACGCTCTTCTTCATGTGGGGCTTCCTGACCTCGCTGAACGACATCCTGATCCCGCATCTGAAATCGATCTTTGCCCTGAACTACGTGCAGGCCACGCTGATCCAGTTCGCCTTCTTTACCTCGTATGCCATCTTCGCGCTGCCCTCGGGCAAGATCGTGGAGTGGATCGGCTACCAGCGGACCATGGTGACGGGGCTGCTGATCATGGGCATCGGCGCCATCCTCTTTCTGCCGGCGGCGGCCGCGCCTTCGTACCCGCTCTTTCTGGGCGCGCTGATCGTGCTGGCGGCCGGCATCACGGCGCTGCAGGTGGCGGCCAACCCGTATGTGACGGCGCTGGGGCCACAGCCGACGGCCTCGTCACGGCTGAACCTGACCCAGGCCTTCAACTCGCTGGGGACGGTGATTGGGCCGCCGCTGGGCGGGTACCTGATCCTGGCCCACGCGGGCAAGACGGTCGAGAACATCAGGGCACTGTCGCCCCCGGCGCTGCACGCCTACCGCATTCACGAGGCAGCCACGGTGCGGATGCCGTATATCGCGATTGCCGCGGCGCTGGTGCTGCTGGCGCTGGTGATTGGCCT
>DASWUY010000510.1:0-4845 GCA_036401435.1 Acidobacteriaceae bacterium
GGGCAGATGCCCTTCGAGGAGTGGATCTACGGTACGCCGCCTGCGCATGTGCAGTTTGTACGGCTGAACGGGGATCGTGTGATCCGGGTGGCAGATGCAGATGTAGGTGCGCCTCCCGGGGTGCGTTCGGCCAACGAGATGGGGGACTACTGGTCGACGCAGAAGCAGCCGCGGAATGAGCGGGAGATCAAGGAAGGCGACCAGTCGGCTGCGGACCGGGAGCAACAGAATGCCAACCCGAATCCTCCCTCGCTGCGCAAGCCGGGAGAGACGCTGCCGAGCGACAAGGGAGATACCACGACCTCGCAGCCAGTGCAGTTTCCGCCCAAGCCGGCGCAGCCCTAGCGCCGGGCTCCGGGCGCCACCGGGCGGGTTGCCGAGTGGCTTCCTGCGCTTCCGCGGGAGCGCCGCATGTTTTCTCACAAGGGGCCATAACTGCTCCTGCCGCCGGATAGAGATTGACGGCGTGCGGCCCCGCGCATACTCTTTGCTCGCGGTGTGACGCTCCCGTCCCGCGATGTCTATCCGAGAGAGGTGCCGATGCTGGGCTCTGTTGTCCTCGATGTCGCTATCGGCATGGTCTTTGTCTTCCTGTTGCTCAGCCTGATTGCTTCGGCGGTGCAGGAACTGCTGGCCACTATTGTTCAGGCGCGTCCGGCCAACCTGCTCCGAGGGATCCTGAGCCTCTTTTCCGGAGGCACCCTGGACGGAAGCCTGATGTTCGTCAAGGGGATCTACCAGCATGGGCTGGTGCAGGGGCTCTACCGGGATGACGTGGGCGACTTTGCCAAGGCGCCTCCCGGGCCGGCGAAGGCAGGGACAGATCAGGCGCCCGCAGGGCCGGCGGCGCTTGCCTCGCTGCCGATGCGCAAGCGAACGTTCCTGCAGCGCATGATGCGCATGGCGGACCTGCCTGATTTCGACTGGGTGAAGAACGTGGCCCTGCTGCCGGCCTATATCCCTTCGCGTACTTTTTCGCTGGCGCTGCTGGACCTGTTGAACCCGGAGAAGAAGACGGGCGGCGAGATGGTTGGCGCGGTGCGGGCCTACCTGGTGGCAGCGAAGAAGAGACAGCCGGAAGATAAGGCGGTCGAGGCCTTGCTGGCGCTCTCGGTCGATGCTGGAGATAGCCTGGCGAAGCTGCAGTCCAACGTGGAGAACTGGTACAACGACGCGATGGACCGCGCCTCGGGCTGGTACAAGAAGAACACGCAGTACATCCTGCTGGGGATTGGGCTGACGCTGGCGGTGGCTTTCAATGTCAACTCCATCAGCGTGGGGCAGGCGCTGTGGTTTGACCGCGATGTGCGCGAAAGCATGGTGGATGCTGCCAAGAAGATACATCAGCAGGACAGCGCGCCCGCCAACGGAGATGCGGCCAGCATCGAGACCAGGTTGCAGGCGAACATCAAGGCCTTCCAGGACGTGAGTGGTCCGCTGCTGCCGGTGGGATGGACGAGGCCGACGCCGTCTGTGCCGAATGGGTGGAGCCGTCCGGGCTGGCTGCTATGGCATGGGGTAGCGGTGGGGATTGGCTGGCTGATTACGGCGGTGGCGATCTCGCTGGGAGCGCCATTTTGGTTCGACATCCTGAACAAGATCATGGTCGTTCGCGGCACGGTGAAGCCGCAGGAGAAGAGCCGGAACGAGGGGTCCAAGGATCCGACCCCCCAGCCGTTGACGGCGCCGGTGAGGGCGGCTGAGTAGGGAGTGGCTGTAGTAAGCTGGGAGGAGCGTTCGACGTACCTTCCGGCTCGTCCCCCGCACGACACTGCACACGGGTAAGGCTCACCAGGTGAGTGCCCGCACACTTCTTTTCCCAGGAGCGAGTTCCCCCATGGCCAAGATTGCCAAGACAGCCGATCGCAAGAAAGTAATGGATACCACCAAGAGCACCGACTGCCCCAAGTGCAGCAAGCCGACACGCATCGTGAAGCGGGTCAAGGACCGGGAACGCGGGACGCCCGGCGGCGTGTACATCTCCTGCTCTGCGTGCGACTTCTACGAGAAGTTGTAAGCGTCACTTCAAGCATCGATCCAGGGCCTATGTAAGTTCAGGAGTGCGGGAGACTGGCTCTTTCTGCTGGCGCCCCTGGGCCTCGACGGCCGTCTCTATCTCCGCCAGCAGGGCGCGGAAGGCGGCGGCAGGGTCGGCGGCGCGAGTGATGGGGCGACCGACGACCAATTGGTCGGCACCTGCGACGAGCGCGGCGCCGGGGGTTGCGACGCGCTGCTGGTCATCCTGGGCGGATAGAGCCGGACGAATGCCTGGTGTCACTATATGGAGCGCGTGGCCATCAGCTTGCGATCGAAGCAGGGCTGCCTCGAGCGGGCTTGCTACCAGGCCGTGGATGCCGCAGCTCCTGGCCAGGTGGGCGAGCTGCAATACCTGCTGCTGCGGGGTGCGGTCGATACCGCTTGAGGCAAGCTGCGCGGCATCCATACTGGTCAGCACGGTCACGGCGAGGAGTCGTGGAGGGCGCCTCAGCGAGGCCGCAGCCTCGGCTGCCGCGGCGAGCATCTCCGGACCCCCGGCCGCGTGGACGGTAAGCATCTCGACCTGAAGTCCCGCGAGCGCGCGTATAGCTGAGGTCACGGTGTTGGGGATGTCGTGGAGCTTCAGGTCCAGGAAGACAGAGAGCCCTTGTTCACGCAGCGCGTGGACGACCGGGGGACCCTCCGCGAGAAAGAGTTGCAGCCCGACTTTCACCCACCTAGGCGCAGCGCTCGGACCAAGCGCCGCGAGAAGGGCGTGGGCCTGGGCTGCGGATGGCAGGTCGAGAGCGAGGATGAGGCGCTCGCGTGCGTCGGAGTGGAAAGCAGGCGGCATCAGGAGCGAGTGTAACGAAGAAGGGGTACGGAACCAACGCTAAACCGCGCGTGTGGTATGGGCAGACCAGGATGGCGGGGCAAGATTGGGTGAACTTTTGGCCCTATGCGATCAGCAGATCAAGGGCCCGGTCGCGAGTTGGACGGGCCCGGAGGCTTGCGCGGAGCCTAGCGGGTGGAGTCCGCCGGGGTCGATCCGGAGCCTTGGTCGCTGGCAGGGTAATGGAGTTCGGCGACGGTGCCGTTGTCCCCAAGCACGTCGAGCCGGACCTGCGTGGTGCCGCTGAAGCCGAGGAAGTGGGCTGCGGCATAGGAGAGATCAATGACGCGACTGGCCAGCATGGGTCCGCGATCGTTGACGCGGACAACGACTGACTTGTGGTTGCCGAGATTGGTGACTCGCACCAGTGTGCCAAGGGGCAGGCTGCGATGCGCGCAGGTCAGGTCGGTCATGTTGTAGTTCTCACCGCTTGCCGTGGCGCGCCCGTTGAAGGAGCCGCCGTACCAGGATGCCCGGCCGATCTGGTACCAGTGGCGCTTCAGCTCGGGATGCACGGCCTTGGACGCCACGCTGGCAGAGCGGCCGACGTTGGCCCCTGAGATGCCGATAGCCAGGGCGACGAAGAGCCCCGCATAGGTGGAAATACGCCGACGCTGCGTGATGAGAATAGGCAAGGATTCCGTCATATGTCTCCTGTGTGAATTGTACTTAACTGGAGGCGTAAGTCAAATTGCACGAAGAGCTTAGAAGATGATGAACTTGTCTTAAATGCGCACCTGTGTTACTAACTGGGCGGCTACTGCGGGACACAGCGAGGTGATTGCGGGGACCTGCTCGGCGTCTTCGGGAGCGTAGGGCAGAGGCGCCACGTAGGATTGTTGAGGCAGCGGAACAGATGAGTTTGCAGGCAGCGGGAGCAGCAACGATGCAGGAGTGGGACTCGCCTGGAGCGGCGGATCGGCAGGAGCTGGAAGGCGCCGGCGGAGACACGGCAGGCCAGGGTCCGCCTGTTGTGCTGACGATTGCGGGCCTTGATCCTTCGGCGGGGGCAGGGGTGACGGCGGACCTGAAGGTCTTTGCCGCGCACCGGCTGTACGGCGTGACGGCGGTAACCGCGCTAACGGTCCAATCGACTGTGGGGGTGCGGCGGGTGGAAGCGGTGTCGGCGGAGCTGCTGAGAGAGACCCTGGGCTGCCTGGCTGAAGATCTGCCGATCGCGGGGGTCAAGATCGGGATGCTGGGCACGGCATTGCTGGTCAGGGCGGTGGCGGAGTTCTTGGACGCGCTGCGCGGCGCTTCACCGAGGGCGATCCCGGTGGTGCTTGACCCGGTGCTGCGCTCAAGCTCAGGCCATGAGCTGCTGGAGGGGGAGGGGCTGGCATGGCTGCGCACACGGCTGCTGCCGCTCGTGGACTGCGTGACGCCGAACACGGCGGAGCTGGCACTGCTGGCAGGAGAGGCGCTGGCGACGCCTGCCACCGGCCGCGGGGACGTAGAGCGGATGGCTGGCCTGCTGGCGGAGCAGCAGGGCGCGCTCGCGATCGTGGCTACGGGCGGCCAGCTTGGGTCGCCGGACGATTACGTGGTCGTCCCGGGCCAGCGGCCGGGGTGGCTCCCGGGGCAGTGGGTGCAGACTACGGCTACTCATGGGACAGGCTGCGCACACTCTTCTGCGCTGCTATGTGGCCTTGTTGCCGGCTTGTCCGTCTATCAGGCAGCTGCTGCTGCGAAAGGCTACGTGACCGAGGCGCTGCGCCAGGCAACGCCTATGGGAACAGGAGGCGGCTCGATGCAACACCTTTATACGGCCTTCTCGTCTGAGCAGTTGCGCGCCTGCCGGCTCGAGTCGCCTGAAGGCGAGGCCGACGCAGCAGAGAGATGAGAGCACGGAAGGATGAGCCATTGACCACTGCAGTCGCCCGCTTTGCCGGACTGGCTCTGCTGACTTTGATCGTGGGCGCGGTGTCTGCCCGGGTCGTTGGCGCGTCCGGGGCGCCGCCCGTCGACACGGACCC
>DASWUY010000511.1:0-4655 GCA_036401435.1 Acidobacteriaceae bacterium
CGTCCAAGATTTACGCCAACGAGGGCCTATGCCAGATCCTCTTCTTCCAGTCGGACGAGGTTTGCGAGGTCAGCTACGCCGATCGGAAGGGCAAGTATCAGAACCAGGCAGGGATTGTGCTGCCGAAGCTGTAGGCTGGCGCGTTGGTGCACGAAATCCACACCAAGGTAACTTGCCCCCTTGTGACACATGTTCTATAAGGTAACCAGTAACAACGCAGATCTGGGGAATGGGGTTGGGGGAAGCGCGAGAGCGCGGAATCCAGCCCCTCTTTTTTGGTCCGTGCCCTCCCGGTCTTACCTTCTGCAGGGAAATCTTTGATTTTCCACACTCCCGCGCGACTCCAGCGCCATTTCACGCATCCTAGTGAGACGAAAGCACTTGGAACGCGGCCGGCGGTACGCCGCTCCGCAGTTCTTCTGGCGACACCTGCACTCGGGCAGGACGCCTCCCAGATATCCAGAACCGTGGGGGAGTAGGACTACTATGAAAAAGATTTTCGCGATCGTTTGCTTGGCTGGGCTCTCGTTACCCGCATTTGCCGCAAGTGACCAGGCAGCACTGCAAAAGCGCCTTGACTCGGCAACAGCTACCCTGGACGAGATCATGGCGGTGCCGGACAAGGCCATCCCGAACCAGATTCTGCAGGGTGCGAGCTGCGTCGGTGTCATTCCCGGCCTGATCAAAGGGGCCTTCATCTTCGGCGCCGAGTATGGACAGGGCGTGGTGAGCTGCCGCACCGGCCATGGTTGGAGCGCGCCTGCCTTCATCAAGATGGAGGGCGGCTCCTTTGGCTTCCAGGCGGGCGGCTCGGGTACGGACCTGGTGCTCGTGGCCGTGAACCAGAAGGGCTTCCAGGACCTGCTGAAGAGCAAGTTCAAGATCGGCGGCGACGCCGCTGCTGCGGCCGGCCCCGTTGGCCGTGACACCCAGGCTGCCACCAACTGGAAGCTGCAGTCCGAGCTCCTTACCTGGTCGCGCAGCAAGGGCCTCTTTGCCGGGATCGACCTGAACGGCGTCGCGGTCTTTGAGAACAGCGAAGACACGGCCGCCTTCTACGGCACGCCGCACACCTTCGAGCAGATCCTCAAGGGCAATGTTCTTCCGCCCGATCAGGCCAAGCCTTTCGTTCGGACCGTGGCCAAGTACTTCCGCCGCGCCAACGCCTCGTAACGTCGCACCACCTGTTCTGGACAGAGGCCAGCCTGCGGGCTGGCCTTTCGTCGTCTCCGCAGAGCCACCCCACCGCCTCTCGTTACACTGGAAACAGTGATGCGGGAGCAGTTGGAGTACTGGGCAGTGTGGCTGTTGTTTCACGGGCTGGGCGCGCTGCCCAGGCAGCCGGCGCGCGCAGCCGGCTCGCTGCTGGGGCGGCTGGCGTACGTGCTGCTGCCACGCCTGCGACGGGTGGGCCAGCAGAACCTGGCCATGGCGCTGCCCGCGCTTGGCCCTGACCAGCTAACCACTCTCCTCAGGCGCCTCTATCGCAATCTCGGCTGGTTGTTGGCGGAGTTCTGCCAGATGCCCCACTACACACCGGCGAACACCCAGTCCTTCCTGGGCTACCAGGGCCTGGAGCACTTTCTCGATGCGGAGCGGCGCGGCAAGGGCGTGCTCATCGTCACCGGGCACCTCGGCGCCTGGGAGCTGTCCAGCTTCTACCACTCGCTCATGGGTCATCCCATGACCATGATCATCCGCCGGCTGGACAATGCGCGCGTGGATGCGCTCGTCAACCGCGTGCGCTGTATGCACGGCAACCAGGTGGTGCACAAGGATGACTTTGCGCGGGGTCTGCTCGGGGCCATGCGTCAGGGCCGCACTGTGGGCATCCTGATGGACACGAACATGACGCCGCCGCAAGGCGTCTTCGTGCCGTTCTTCGGCCAGCCTGCCTGCACCGCTTCCGGACTGGCCCGGGTCGCCCTCAAGACAGATGCCTCCGTGCTGCCCGGCTTCCTGCTGTGGCGCGAAGAAGAGCAGCGCTACGTGCTGACCTTTGGCGAACGGCTGCAGCTGGTGAGGACAGGGGACGAGGAGGCGGATGTGCTGGCTAATACAGCCTGCTTTACAGCGGCCATTGAGCACTATGCCCGGGCCTACCCCGACCAGTGGCTGTGGGTGCATCGCCGTTGGAAGACTCGCCCGCAGGGCGAAGAGCCGATCTACTCCCGTGGGTGAGGCGGAGCGACGATGATCGAGAGCAGGTTGGAGGATTGGTCAGGGCCGGCAACGGTGGACCAGCTGGCACGTTCGCTGGGAGCCGAGGTCTGCTTCTTTGAGTCTGCCGCGGCGGACCCCTCACAGGTGGCGGAGCGCGAGTTGCAGCGGCTGGTGGCGCGCAACCGGCTCATCGAGCGCGTGGCCGGCGTCAGCAACGCTACCGGCTCGGCGCTGATCTTCGTCGAGGACGCAGCCCGATTGCCCGAGGCGCTGGCCTCGGGCGCCGGAGCGATCCTGCTTTCGCTTGCGGTCGCCGGGGCCTACCAGCAGGCGCCGAGCGCCGCGGGCGTCAAGCAGGGGGCGAGCGCCCTGGGCCTGGTCACGCGGCAGCCGCGCCTGGCATTCGCTCGCGCTGCCATCCTGCTGCGGCCTCTCAGGACCGCTCGGCCGATCCACGCCACAGCGCAGGTGGCTGGCAACGTGCAGCTGGGCCTCGGCGTCAGCATCGGCGCGCATGCGGTGCTTGAGGGCGGCGTTGCCGTTGGCCGAGGTACGGAGATCGGCGCAGGCGCGATCCTCGGCGAGGGTGTGGTGGTCGGGGCCATGTGTCGTATCTACCCGCGGGTCGTGCTGTATCCCGGCACGCGCCTGGGTGACCGCGTTGTGGTCCATGCAGGAGCGGTGCTGGGCGCGGACGGCTTCGGCTACGTGCGCGACGAGGAGACAGGCGCATACACGCAATTCCCGCAGCAGGGCACCCTCCTGATTGAAGACGATGTGGAGATAGGCGCCAACACGACGATCGACCGCGGGGCGCTGGACCAGACGCGCATCAGCCGCGGCACCAAGCTCGACAACCTGGTGCACATTGGGCACAACGTGCAGGTGGGGGAAGACGTGGTGATCGCGGCGCTGGCGGGTATTTCTGGCTCCTGCACGATCGGGCGCGGCGCGGTGATCGCCGGGCAGGTGGGGCTGGGGGACCATGCGGGCGTAGGTGAGGGAGTGATCCTGGGGGGTCGCGCCGGCGTGTTGCCGCACAAGACGGTGCGCGGCCCGGGGCAGCTCTTCTGGGGCACGCCCGCAAAGCCGGTCAAGCAGTATCTGCGTGAGCTGGCCGCCGTGGCACGCCTGGGGCGCCGCACCCGCGCGGCAGGCGCCATTGAGAGCGGAGAGTAGCGTGGCTATCGTCGTCGTGGGCGGGCACTCGCGCAACATCGGCAAGACTTCCGTGGTGGCGGGGCTGATCCGCGCCCTGCCTGAGGCACGTTGGACCGCGTTCAAGCTGACCCAGTACGGGCATGGATTCTGCACGGCCGATGGCGCTGCCTGCGACTGCCAGACAGACGATCACACGCTTGCGATCAGCGCAGAGCGCGACCCCTCGACCGGGACCGACAGCGCGCGGTACCTGGCTGCTGGTGCGGTGCGGTCGCTGTGGGTGCGAACCCGGCAGGGCATGCTGGCGGCGGCGATGCCGCGCGTACGGCAGGAGATGGCAGCTAGCCAGGGCGCCGGTGGGAACGTGATCATGGAGTCGAACAGCGTGATGCAGTTCCTGCGGCCCGATCTCTACCTGAGCGTGCTCGATGCGGGAACGGCCGACTTCAAGGAGACGGCGCGACGCTACCTGGACCGCGCCGACGCGGTGCTGGTGGTGGAGCGCGCGCTGGGGCCGCAATGGCAGCGTGTTTCGCTGCGGCTGCTGGAAGGCCGGCCCCGGTTCTTGGTGCGCGGACCTGATTTTGTGACCGCGGAGCTGGTGGAGTTCGTGCGTGCCCGCGTGAGTGAAGGCTACCTGCTTCCAGGGTCCTGAAGAAAATACCTATGCCCGGCCAGCTTGAGAAACACGATAGGCATCGCCATGAACAGAGCCCCAAGCAGAAACGCCTCCGCAATCGCGATTGCGGTGAGCCCGCTCTGTGCGTTCGCCACTCGGAAGCAAACCGGGCCCAGCGGGTAGAACAAGAGCATCGCCGTGAACAGGCCGGGAGAAAAGCGATCCTTGGTCCACAGCACCGGTGCAGCATGAAACACCGTGGCGTTGATGAGCATGAGCGCCGGAAACCCCAGCGCAACCACGTGCGCAGCGGGCGCTATCTCGGCGGATACGATGCCAAGCACGATGACCACTGCATTCGTGACGTAGAAGGCGTTCCAATCCACCGGCAGATGGAGGACACCGCGGGCCCAGTCTCTCCAGTTGAACGCAAACTCCTCCAGAACATGCAGGGCATACGCGGCTGTAGATAGCCAGCAGAGTTCCGATAAGCTCATCTCGCTCCTCGAGGGTGGTCTTGTGTGGGCGTAATGTTTGCACACGATAGCAACTGAACATACCGCGGCAAGAGAAGCGCTTCTCTCACGTGGGGATGTGCGACGACCGGGCGACGGATGCGGACCGGCCTTTTGTGCTGCATGTCGGGTCCGTACTAGGCCCAGCGCCGCACGAGACAGTAGGTTGGCTCTATGCAGGCGCGTTAGGGCTCTGT
>DASWUY010000512.1:0-10528 GCA_036401435.1 Acidobacteriaceae bacterium
GGGAGGGCGCAACGCGCTTCCCGTTCTTTTTTTGCTTCTTTGGCGCCTGGGGCGCGGCCGGGACGGCGATAGGCGTGGCCTCGCGGGCGTGGTCGTGGGGGCAGCCGCAGGAGCGACGCAGGATGACCTCGAGGCCCAGGACCGCGTGCACCTCCTGCGATGGCCTGGGGCGGGCCTTGATCTTGGGATCGCCGCTGGGAACGCCATTCCGCACGCCATTGCGCTCGCCCATACGCTCGAAGAGAAGCAGCGCGGCTGCGCGCCCCAGTTCGGCCACCGGCTGCCGGACTACGGTGAGCGCGGGGTCGAGCGTGTCACCGAGATCGATGTCATCGAAGCTGACCACGGCAAGCCTGGAGGGCACCTGGATGCGCAACTTGCGCACCGCCCAGAGTGCGTGGAGGGTGACCAGGTTATTGGCGCAGAAGATGGCGGTCGGAGGCTCGGGGCCGGCGAGTGCGTCGCGCAGCACGGAGAGCGCTGCCTCGTTGGAGCTGCAGTGGAAGTTACGCTGCGGCGCGAGGCCTGCGCCTTTCATGGCGCGGGCGTAGCCGGCGGCGCGCAGCTGCACCGTGTAGAGATCCCGCTTGTAGCCGAGGAAGAGGATGCGCCGGTGCTGATGCGCATCGATCAGGTGTTCAACGGCGGCGTGTGCGCCCCCCTCGTTTTCGACGACGAGAGAATCGATCTTCGCGTCCTTGACGGGGCGGTCGAGCGCGACGATGGGGATGCTGCGAAAGGCGGGCGCGCCCAGGCGACTGCGGCCGTTGCCGGTCGGGATGACGGCCAGGCCCTCGACGTGGCGCTGCATCATCTGCTGGGCCTGCTCGTACTCGGTGTCTGCGTTGTCGTCCGAGGTAGTGATCAGGACGCTGTAGCCGTGCTCCCTGGCCACCAGGTTGATGGCGTGAGCGCAGGTGGAATAGAACGTGTCGTCGAGGTTGGGGACGATGACGCCGATGGTGCGCGACTTGAAGCTGCGCAGGGCGCGCGCCATCTCGTTGGGGTGGTAGCCGAGCTTGGAGACGGCGCGATGCACGCGCTCGGCGGTCTCAGCCGCGACATGCGGCGACTGGTTGAGGACCCGCGAGACGGTCATGGTACCGACGCCTGCTGCGCGTGCTACGTCGTGCATGGTTGGCTTGCGCTGCATGCTGTGTCGTCCAGCATACAGGACGGTGCAGACGTCTTCCCCGCTTGGGGTCGTCGCGCCGCTCGGGCGTGCGGGATCGCGCGCAGATCAGGACACGCAGATCAGGACGGAAAGGTCAGGGCGCGTAGCGCGGTACCATGGCCGCGCCGAGCAGGCCGGAGTCCGACCCCAGCGTGGCGGGCAGAACATTCGTCCTCGCCGGGACATAGCTGTCGCGGGTAGCGGGCTGGGTGAGCCGGTAGACATAGCTGGCACGCTCAAGCTCGCGGAACATGACCGGCGCAAAGAGGGGCCAGGCTGCCGCGGCGCCTCCGCCGATGACGTAGAGCGGAAGGTTGAGCGTGTTGACCAGGTCGGCGAGGCTGAGGCCCAGGGCGCGGCCCACGGTGTCGTAGACGGAGAGGGCGCCGGGGTCGCCGGCATGGGCAAACTCGGCTACGTCGCGCGCGGTCACGGGCTGGTGGCGGTCGATCAACTCGCGGATACGGGGAGAGCGGCCCTCGGCGGCCGCCTCCCGGCCCATGCGGCCGATGCCGGTGGCCGAGGCGAACAGCTCCAGGCAGCCGCGGTTGCCGCAGCCGCACTGCATGCCCTCCGGCCACACAGCGACATGGCCCGCCTCGCCGGCCATCCCAGCGAAGCCGTGCCAGATCTTGCCATCGAGGATGATGCCGCTGCCGACGCCAGTGCCGAGGGTGATCATGCACAGTGAGTCGACGCCATGCTCCTGTCCAGACCCGGCGTGTGCTTCGGCGAGCGCAGCAGCGTTGGCATCCGACTCGATGATGACGGGCAGATGGAGCAGGCGCTCCAGCTCGATCTTCAACTCCAGCTCGTGGAAGCCGGGCAGGTTGGGCGGTTGCAGCAGGCGCCCGGCCGGCAGCTCAATCGGCCCGGGGCTGCCGACGCCGATGCCTTCGAGATCGTCCTCGCCGCCACACTGATCGATGACGTGACGGACCGCAGAGGCGATATCGCCGAGCACGATGGACGGCCCTTCCAGGACGCGGGTAGGGATCGCGACCGAGTGCAGCCGCTCCCAGGCACGATCAAAGCCTGCAATGCGCAGGTTGGTACCACCCAGGTCCACACCTACTGTGAATTTCGACATGCGCGTTCTGTTCCTCGGTGCCTCGATCAGACGGGCCCGTTCTGCAGGGTACGATGCTGCTGGCACGGGGGACTGCCTCCCCGGGATGCGATCAGTATGCGCCCACGATGATGTTTTGGAGTGGCTGGCCTTCCGCGTAGCGGGCCACCTGGGCGCGGGTGAAGTCCATGACGCGTTTGAGAAAGACCGGGCTGGAGCCGGCAACGTGCGGGGTGAGCAGCAGGCCCGGCGCCTGCCAGAGCGCGTGTCCCGGAGGCAGCGGCTCTGGGTCGGTGACGTCGAGCGCCGCGCGAATGCGGCTTTCGTAGAGCGCAGAGACCAGGGCGTCAGTGTCGACAACGGCGCCGCGAGCCGCGTTGACCAGCAGCGCTCCCTGCTTCATCCGGGCAAGGGCGGCGGCATCGATCAGGCCGCGTGTCTCAGGGGTAAGCGGGATGATGAGCACGACGACATCTGCCTGGGGCAGGAGCGTGGGCAGCGCGGAGACTGGAGAGACGCCCTCGCGGGCGCTGCGGGCTATGCGCAGGATGTTCGGCTCAAACGGCGCCAGGCGTGTCTCGATGGCCCGGCCGATGGCGCCATGGCCTACGATCAGCACCGTCTTGCCGGCCAGCTCTTCGATCAGCACAGGCAGCTCGGAGCGCTCGTCGGTCCGGTAGATGGCGTTGAAGTGGGCGGCAGCCTCATCGCGCGTAACCCAGCGGCCCTCGCGCTGCAGACCGGCATACCAGGGCAGCTGCTTGAGCGAGGCGAGGATGGCGGTAACCGCCCACTCGGCGGTGGGGCCGTTGTGCAGGCCCTGCGCATTGCAGAAAGTGACGCCGTGCGGCAGCAAGGGGAGCAGCCCTTCAACACCGGCCGAAAAGCTCTGCACGACCTGGACCCCGCGCGCCCGCGGCAGCACCTGCTCGGCATGCTTCTGGGCCCAGGGGGCGAGCAGGAACTCGACCTCTACGGGGCCGGTGCCATCCGGGTCGATGCGTACGATCTCGACGCCCTCCGGAAACCCTTTAAGCAGTGACTCGCCTACCAGGGAGGGAATGCCCACCCGTATCGTACGGCTCATGCGCAGCAGCCCCTCTTTCGTCGCTGGAGTTTAGTCCTTCTGGTGGAAGATCGCGTTGTTGATGTTGGGCCAGAACTCCTGGAACATGAAGACGCCTCCATCGATGCCGACGTTCAGCAGCCAGCGCTGCCCGGTCTTGGTCCAGGTGCGATCGACGGAAGGGTAGTAGAGGCCGGAGAGCGAGGAGGCGATGCCGGAGCCGACGATCTCGGACGCGTTGAACGTCTGACGGTCGCCGTCGGTACGGGTGATGAAGATGCGGCTGAAGGCGTAGGCGCCGCGTTTGACCACGCCCCCGTGGCCGAGCGTGTAGTAGCGCGAGTCCTGGCGCAGGGCGATGGGCAGAAAGGCCTGCACCCAGAAGTTCTCGTCTGTCTGGTCGACCCAGGCATGCCAGTAGTAGCGCCCGTAGCCGGCCGCGCCCTGGTGGAACTGCGGCTCGGAGTTGGACCCCTGGGCGTCGGCCGCGAGCACTGCCGGCAGGATGAAGGCAGAGTAGTCAAAGCTCTGCTGCGCGGTCGAGAACAGCTTCTCCCGAGGTGTCTGCGGGGGCAGCTTCTGGTCGGCCGAGACAGCGCGGAAGTTGGGGATGACGCCGAGGATGCGCTTGGTCTGCTTGGGCTGGCCGGTGTCGGGGTTTACGGGGCCATTGGGC
Source organism: Acidobacteriaceae bacterium (assembly GCA_036401435.1). Taxonomy (GTDB): domain Bacteria; phylum Acidobacteriota; class Terriglobia; order Terriglobales; family Acidobacteriaceae; genus EB88. The sequence continues at coordinate 3,986 of DASWUY010000512.1, forward strand.
GTCTGAACGGTGGGTCCTGCACCGGGAGTGGAGGACTGCGCGGCCACCGCCGAGGGAGCGTCGGGCACTGGGTCAGACACTACGGCCAGCTGCTGCGCGTGCGCTACGCCGCAGAGCAGGCTGAGCGCGAGGGCTGCCATGAGAGGCGTGGAGCTGGAGAGGCGCCCCTGCGAGGGTCTCGACTGAAACATACCTGTGCGTAGATTCACTGGAAGCGCCTTTCGGCTCGGGGGATGAGGCACTTTGTTGCCGCGGGCTCAAACGAAAGGTCCGCGAGCGGGGAAAGAAATCCTCCATGCCAAGCACTTGGACGGCGGCGCAGGGTGCGGGGTCTCATTTTTGTTGGGCTGCCGGGTACTCCCGGGTCAGCCGAGCATGGCGCGCAGTGCGGCCAGGCCTGCTTTAATGGCTGGCAAGGGCACGGCGTAGCCGAGGCGCAGGTGCCCTTCGCCCTGGGGACCGAAGACCACGCCGGGAATGGTCGCGACGTGCGCATGGTCGAGCAGGAGGGTAGCCGCCTGGCGGCTGTCCTGGTGCAGGCGGCGCGCATCGGGGAAGGCATAGAAGGCGCCTGCCGGCAGCTCGCAGGGCAGGCCCATCTGGTTGAGGCCGTTGACGAGCAGATCCCGCCGCTGGCGGTACTCTTCTCGCCGCGCGTCGAGAACGTCCTGGGGCGTCTTCAGGGCTTCCAGCGCGGCCCATTGCAGCGGGGTGGGCACGCCGTTGGTGGAGTAGAGAACCATCTTGCGAAGGGCCGTCATGAAGGGCTCCTGGGCGACGGCATAGCCGACACGCCAGCCGGTCATGGCGTAGCTCTTCGAGAAGGTGTAGGTGGAGATGGTGCGCTCGGCCATGCCCGCGAGCGACGCGATGGAGACGTGTTCGCCCTCGTAGACCAGGTCCTCGTACGCTTCGTCGGCGATGACGAGCAGGTCGTGCTCGCGGGCAAAGGCGGCCACCTCTTCAGCCTGGGCGCGATGGAAGACGGTGCCGGAGGGGTTTTGCGGCGTGTTGTAGTAGATGGCGCGGGTGGAGGGGGTGAGGAAGCCGGCGAGCGTGGGCGCGAGGCCCAGGCGCAGTGCCGTGCTGGTGGGCACGAGCACGGGCCGGGCCTGGGCGCCGGTGATCATGTCACGGATGGGAGTCCAGAAGGGCGAGAAGACGAGCACTTCGTCGCCCGGATCGAGCACGGCCTGGAAGGCTGAGTAGAGCGCGTGCGCGCCGCCCACGGTGACGATGACCTGGTCGGGTGTGACGGGGATGTGGTTGCGCGTGGAGAGCTTGTGCGCCAGCGCCTGCAGCAGCAGCGGGATGCCGGAGGAGGGCGCATAGCGGGTCTGCTTCTCGACCAGCGCGCGCACGGTGGCGTACTTGATCAGATCAGGCGTTTCAAAGAAGGGCTCGCCGCCGTGAAAGGCGTGAACCTGTTGCCCGGCGGCGCGCAGGTCCAGAACCTTGTTGCGGATCTGCACGATGTCGGAGAAGCCGACCTCGTTCATGCGTTGCGCGACCCTGAGGCTCGGTGCTGTCATCGGGGGCTCTCCCTGTTGGGGGCTACTAGACTGCGGTGGGGCGGAGACGCCGGAGACACGGGGTTTGTTCCAGGCGTTGATTTAGGCTTCGGAGTAGATGCGACGTTGGATGGTGTGGGCGGTGCTGACTGTTCTCTGGGGGCTGCAGGGTGTGTTTGCCCTGGTGCGGCATGCGCCGCGGCAGGCCTGCCTGATGTTTGCGATTGCGGCGTTCTTCGCCGTAGTGGGGCGGATCGTGCACCGGCGCGATCCTTCGCGATAGCGCTGGAGGCGATAAGCCACGCTGCTCGGCTTAGGCAGGCAGCAGGCCGGTGTAGACGGCCATGCCGGCCACTGCGTCGACGCCGAGCGCATGCAGCGCGTCTACTTCGGCGCGATCGCGGATGCCTCCGGCCACGATGAGCTGACGTTGGGTGAGGGCGCGGAGGCGGCGAGCCTGCTCGATAGGGAAGCCGCGCAGGGTGCCCTCGGTGTCGACGTGCGTGTAGAGAAAGCCGCCGCAAAAGGGTTCGAGGGCGAGCAGGGCCTGGTCAGGGGTGACGGCGAGGCGGTGGCGCCAGCCGCGGATGGCCACGCCGCCGGCCTTGGTGTCGATGCTGGCCAGGAAGCGGTCGCTTCCGAGAGATTCGGCAATGCGGGCGGCGAGTGCCGTGTTGACGGCGCTCCCGGCCAGGCTGCCGGCCTGAGGGCTTTCGTCAAAGAGGGCGGAGCCGAAGATGACCTTGCGCACACCGAAGTCGAGAAGCTGCTGCGCGTCCTCGACGGTGCGGATGCCGCCGCCGGCCTGGCAGGGCAGCTCGCGGGCAATGCGCCGGATCAGCGCGCGATTGTCGCCCTGGCGCTTGGCCGCGTCGAGGTCGATGAGCTGCAGCATGGGGTAGGGGCGGAAACGGTCGATCCAGTAGTCGAAGTTGTCGAAGGCGAGTTTCGGCTCTTCGCCCTGCACCAGTTGGACGATCTGCCCGCCGAGCAGGTCGATGGCGGGGATCAGCATGGCAGCCTGACGGGCACGCCGTGGGCGGCGAGCTGCTGCTTGAGCGCGCGCGCGTCGCTCACGCCGAAGTGGAAGATGCTGGCGGCGAGGGCGGCATCGGCCCGGCCCTGCCCCGGCCCGTCGCCGAGAACATGGGCGAAGTGGAGAGCGGTGCCGGCGCCCCCAGACGCGATCACCGGTATCTGGACGGCTTGCGAGACCATGGCAGTGAGCGGGCAATCGAAGCCGGCGCGGGTGCCGTCGGCGTCCATGCTGGTGAGCAGGATCTCGCCGGCGCCGCGGGACTCGGCTTCGCGCGCCCAGTCGAGGAGTCGGCGTCCGGTGGGCTTGCGGCCGCCGCTGGCATAGACCTCGGCCTGCTCGGGAGCAGCCTTGCCGCGGCGAGCATCGATCGCGACGATAACGGCCTGGGCGCCAAAGCGGATGCCGATCTGGCCGATGACTTCGGGCGCGGCGAGCGCGGCGGAGTTGATGGAGACCTTGTCGGCACCTGCGTCAAAGACCGCGGTTGCGTCATCTGCGGTGCGGATGCCGCCGCCGACGGTGAAGGGGACGAAGAGCCGGCGGGCGGTCTCGCGAACGGTGGAGATGAGGGTACCGCGCGACTCGTGCGTAGCGGTGATGTCGAGGAGCACGATCTCGTCGGCGCCGGCCTCGGCATGGCGGGCGGCGAGCTCGGCAGGGTCGCCGGCGTCGACCAGCTGCTCGAACTGCACGCCCTTGACGACGCGGCCCGCGGTGACGTCGAGGCAAGCGATGATGCGCCTGGTCAACATGGGTTCTAGAGTCTCACGAAGTTGGCCAGGAGGCGGAGCCCGGCGGGTCCTGACTTCTCGGGGTGGAACTGGACGCCGGTGATGTTGTCTCGGGAAACGATGGCTGAGAAGGCGCCGCCGTAATCTGTAACAGACGCTGTTTAAGAAACAACAGGCGCGCGGTAGGAATGGCTGTAATAGACAAACGCGCCCGGTTCAATGCCCTCTGCCAGAGGCGTGGCGCGGGTGTGGGTGAGCGAGTTCCAGCCCACGTGCGGACACTTGAGCGGACCTTGGAAGTCGGGGCCGGAGAAGCGCTCGCACAGCCCGGCAAAGGCGCCCAGGCCGGGCACGTCCGGAGCCTCGGTGCTGCCGTCGAAGAGCCACTGCAGCCCGACGCAGATGCCGAGGAAAGGCGTGCCCTGGGCGATGCGCGTGCGGATCGCGTCAGTAAGGCCCTGTTCGTCCAGCAGGCGGGTGGCGGCGAAGTGGCCGACGCCGGGAAGCATGACCTTGTCGGCTTCGTGCACCATGTGTGCATCGATGGTTACAAATGCGTCGGCGCCCAGTGTATGAAGCGCCTTCATCACCGAGGTGAGGTTGCCGGCCTTGTAGTCAATGACGGCGATGCGGCCGCTCACAGCAGGCCCTTGGTGGAGGGAAGCATGGCGCCGAGCTGCCGGTCGCGGGAGCAGGCGACGCGCAGCGCGCGGGCAAAGGCCTTGAAGAGCGCTTCAATCTTGTGGTGGTTGGAGCGGCCGTACATGGTCTTGAGGTGGACGTTGGCGCGGGCGCCGCGGGCAAAGCCCTCAAAGAAATCCTCCACCAGCTCGGTCTGCAGGTCGCCAACCAGGCGGGTGCGGACTTTTGTCTTGACCTTGCAGGCGACCCGGCCACTGAGATCGATGGCGGCAATGGCGAGGGTTTCGTCCATGGGCATGAGGAAGTAGCCGGCGCGCATGATGCCGCGCTTGTCGCCGAGGGCCTGGTCAAACGCCTCACCGAGTGCGATGCCGACGTCTTCCACGGTGTGATGCTGATCGACGTCGAGGTCGCCGGTGCAGGTGAGCTCGAGGTTGAAGGCGCCGTGGCGGGTGAAGAGCTCAAGCATGTGGTCGAAGAAGTGGATGCCGGTGTGGACCTGGTAGACGCCGGTGCCTTCGACGGTGAGCTTGAGCTGGATCTTCGTCTCGGTGGTCTGGCGGTCGAGGGTGGCAGTGCGGAGCGGGATCTTGCGGGCGGTCATGCGGGTGTCCATCCTATGGCGGCGAGCGATGCGGAGAGCGCGGTGTGGGTGAGGAGCATCTGCTCGCGGGTGCCGATGGTGATGCGGACGCAGCCGTCGCAGCCGGGGTCCGCGGAGCGATCGCGCACGAGCACGCCGCGAGCGCGCATGGCGCTGACGAACTCGCGATGGAGCGGACCGATATCGACCAGGACGAAGTTCGCCTGCGAGGGCCAGTGGGGCACCCCCGACTCAGCGAGGAAGGCGAGGAAGCGGGTGCGCGCGGCCTGGACCTCGGCCACGTACCAGTCGAGGTATGCGTCGTCAGAGAGTGCGGCGGGGAGGCAGGCCAGGGCCAGCACGTTGACGCTGTAGGGAGAGATGACGCGCCGCATGTAGACCATGGCTTCCTCAGTTGCGGCGAGGACGCCGAGCCGGAGGCCGGCGAGGCCGTAGGCCTTGGAGAAGGTGCGAGCGACGACGAGGTTGGGCAGGGCCGGGATGCAGTCGATCACCGTCTCGCCGTGGAAGTGGAAGTAGGCTTCGTCGGCGAGCAGGATGGCATGGGGAGCGGCGGCGGCGAGGGCGAGGATCTGGTGGCGGGGGATGCTGGCGCCGGTGGGGTTGTTGGGGTTGGCGAGCGCGATCAGGCGGGTACGCGGGGTGATGGCGGCGAGCAGCTGCTCGTAGGGGAAGCGAAGGTCGCGGCCGGCGATAACCGGGACCATGGTGGCGCCGATGGCGGACGAGTAGACCTCGTACATGGTGTAGGTGGGGACGGGGAGGAGGATCTCGGCGTGCTCGTCGAGCCAGGTCTGGCAGAGGACGTGGACGGCCTCGTCAACGCCGTTGGTGAGCAGGACCTGCGCCGGCTGAAGGCCGAGACGGGCGGCGACGAGAGCCTCGACCGGTGCGCGTTCTGGGTAGGTGGTGAGGGCGCCGGCGGTGATGGCGTGGAGTGCTTCGGTGACGCGAGGGGAGCAGGCAAGGGTGTTCTCGTTGAAGTCGAGGCGGAGGCCGTCGCGGTGGCCGAGCGGCGGGTGGTACTCCTTCATGGCCAGAATTGTTCCACGTGGAACCGGTACTTTGGTCACTAAGCTATCCATCGGCTGTCACTTCATTTCCATTTTGACGCGGATGGCCTCGGCGTGGCCAGAGAGGCCCTCGGCCTGGGCGAGCTCGATGGCGGCGGGGCCGAGCGTGGCGAGGGCGGCGGCGGAATACTGCTGCACGGTGATGAGCTTGAGGTAGTCGTGGACGCTGAGGCCCCCACGGAGGCGAGCCTGGCCGCCTGTCGGGAGCGTGTGGTTGGGGCCGGAAACGTAGTCGCCCATGGGTTGGGGGGAACTGGGGCCGAGGAAGACGGAGCCGGCGTTCCGGACCCAGGCGAGGTCGGCGGGGGAGTCGACGGAGAGGTGCTCGCCGGCAAGCAGGTTGGTGAGGGAGCGGGCTTCGTCGACGGAGGCGGCGAGGATGGCGACGCCGTTGCGGGCGAGCGAGGGCGTCGCAGTGATGAAGATGGCGAGGGCTTCGGGATCGTGCTCGGCCTGCGCGACGAGGTCGGCGGCGATGCCGCGGGGATCGCCGTGTTCAGAGGTGACGATGATTTCGGTGGGGCCGGCGAGCATATCGATGGCTGCGTCGCCGGAGGCAGAGACGAGCTTTTTTGCAGCAGTGACGTAGGCGTTGCCGGGGCCGACGATCTTGTCGACGCGAGCGATGGTGGGGGTGCCGTAGGCGAGGGCGGCAATGGCCTGGGCGCCGCCTACGCGGTAGAACTCCAGGTGGCCTGCGGCGCCGCCGAGCAGGGCGGCAGCGGCGAGGGTCTCGGGAGCGGGCCGGGGGGAGACGAGGACGATGCGGGGGACGCCGGCCACCTGGGCGGGGATGGCGGTCATGAGGAGCGTGGATGGGAGCGGGTGGCGGCCGCTGGGGACGTAGCAGCCGACCGAGGCGAGAGGGCGGACGCGCTGGCCGACGGTGAGGCCGGGGGTGGGTTCGATGTCCCAGTCCTGGGGCATCTGGCGCTCGGCGAAG
>DASWUY010000513.1:0-8324 GCA_036401435.1 Acidobacteriaceae bacterium
CCGGCGATGTTGCCGCTGGCGTAGATGTGCGACATGTCAAAGGGAACGCCGTTGGCATCACTCGGCAGGGCGGCGAGGCCGGTGGAGAGGATGTGGCGCATGTCCATGCCACCGAGCACCGCGTTGACGGCAGGGCTGGCAGCGGCCATCTCTTCCTGAAGGGCAACGGGCGCGGTCTCCAGGTTGAGCGCGACGGCGGTGGCCAGCATTTCAATGTGCGAGATCTCTTCGGTGGCGGTGTTCAAAAGCATGTCGCGGTACTTGACCGGGCCGCGATTGCCCCAGGCTTGGAAAAAATATTGCATGCAGACGCGGATCTCGCCTTCGACGCCACCGATGGCCTGCTGGAGCATTCGCGCAAACAGGGGGTTCGGTTTTTCGACGCGCACGGGATATTGAAGCTTGCGATCGGTGTAGTACATGGGGAAATCTCCATTCAGTTTTGCGGGATGATAAAAGGGGGAGGCCCCACGCGATCAGAACCGGCGCGCGAGGTCAGTGGGCTATAGGAGTACCGGTGGTGGAGCGCGGGTTGCAAGCGGGAGAAGGCGCGCGGCGTGCCATCAACAATCGGCGCGTGGCAACCAACTCGCTGTGTGCGCAGCCGAACCAAGGCGCATAGCGGCGAGGAAGGGTGGAACAAGTCAAGGGCGCGGCTTCGGTCGCTGCTGATGTGCATCTACTTTAAAAAACAGCAGCATGCACCTACGTGCTGCTGCCGGAGACACATGGCCGAAAGCGACGCGGAAGCGCCGGGGTTGACTGCGGCACAGCAGGCGATACGGCGACAGATCGAGGACCTTGGGCCTTGGTTCCACAACATGTGGATTGGCGGCGTACGTACGGCACCGGACCACTTCCTCTTTGACTATCCGAACGTGAAGTACCAGCGCTTTCGCGACACACTGCCGGCGGACCTGTCGGGGAAGTCGGTGCTCGACATCGGATGCAATGCAGGTTTTTATTCGATGGAGATGAAGCGGCGGGGTGCGGCACGGGTGCTGGGCATAGACACAGACGAGCAGTACCTTGCGCAGGCGCGCTTCGCGGCGGAAGTGGAGCAGTTGGAGATCGACTACCGGCGCCTTTCGGTGTGGGACGTCGGAGCGCTGGGAGAGCGTTTTGACCTGGTGCTTTTCATGGGGGTGTTCTACCACCTGCGACACCCGCTGCTCGCGCTCGACCTGATCCGGGAGCATGTGGCACGCGATCTGTTTCTGTTCCAGAGCATGCAGCGGGGTAGTGCGGACACTCTGCGCATGGAGAAGGATTACGAGATCAAGGAGACGGCGATCTTCGACCAGCCGGGCTACCCGAAGATGCACTTCGTCGAGGAGAGCTACTCGGGGGACAGCACGAACTGGTGGATCCCGAACCGGGCGTGTACCGAGGCGATGCTGCGCAGCGCAGGCTTCTCGATCGTGGCGCATCCGGAGGAGGAGGTGTACCTGTGCCAGGCAGCGCAGCTTGCGCTGGAGCCGGGAGCGCGCTGCGTCTACCCTGCAGAGTGCCCGCGGGAAGACGGGCAGAGGTCTTGAATGCGATTGCAGGCGCGACGGTTGTGGCGGCGGCGGAAGCAGCACTGGCGGGGTGGCGGCTACTCGAGGCAATCGCGCTGTTTGACCAGGCAGAGAGCCTGGGGCTGGATGCGGACCGGTGCGCTGCAGGGCGATGGACGGCGTGGATGCTTGAAGGCCAATACGAGCGTGCGTGGCGGGAGAGCGACGCGATCCGGAGGCGGGGAGCGGCTGATCCTCACAGGGTGTGGGACGGGACGCCGCTCGCCGGGCGCCGCGTCCTGATTCGGTCGGTGCATGGGTATGGGGACGCGGTGCAGATGCTGCGCTATGCGCCGCTGGTTCGGGAGCAGGCAGCGAGGCTGACCCTGCAGGTCTCGCCTCGCCTGGTTGAGCTTGCACGGTGCTTTGCCGGGATTGATGAGGTGGTGCCGTGGGGGGAAGAACGCGCGTTTGACGTGCAGCTGGAGGTGACGGAGCTGCCGTATATCTTTCGAACGACGCTCGAGAGTCTGCCTGCCGCGTGCCCTTACCTGGCGCTGCCGCGAGACTTGGCGCTGCCGCGGGACCCATTACGACGCAGCAGGCACCGGCCGCAGGTGGGGCTGGCGTGGACGGGTGGGTCGTGGAACAGGCCGCGGTCGGTGCCGTTTGAGCTGCTGGTGCCGCTGCTTGAGGCGTTTGGCGAGGTGGATTTCTGGAGCCTGCAGGCGGCGGATGATTCCGCTGCGTGGCGCGAGTACTGGGGGCGCGGGTGCGGGGAGCGGGAACTGGGGAGCGATTCGATCTTTGCCCTGGCGGGTGGGATCGATACCATGGATCTGGTGATCACGATCGATACACTGGCGGCGCACCTGGCTGGTGCGCTGGGCAGGCCAGGGTGGGTGCTGCTGCGGCGCGAGGCGGACTGGCGATGGATGGTCGACCGCGAGGACTCGCCCTGGTACCCCTCGCTGCGACTCTTCCGTCAGCAGGTGGAGGGCGACTGGACGTCGCTGATGGCCGAGGTTGCGCGGGCCCTGACGGGGTGGAGAGAGCGCTGGACAGAGGAGGAACGCGGAGGGTGAAGAGCGGGCGATGGGACAGCTACGACGCCTACCTGTGCGACCTGGACGGTACGTTGCTGCATTGCCGGGACGCGGTGCATTACTTCGGCTTCTGCCACGTGTTGAGCGAGGTGGCCGGACGCCCGGTCAATCTTGACGGGGTGACGACGCACGGCAACACAGACGTTGGCATTTTGCGGGACGCTTTTGCGCGTGCCGGTGTGCCGGAGGAAGCCTGGCGTCCGCAGCTGCCGGCGCTAAGAGAGAAGCTGTGCCGCTTTGTCGAGGAGCACGCGGGCGAGTTGCGTGTAGAGCTGCTGCCGGGGGTGGTGGAGGTGCTCGGGCATCTGCAGCGCCGGGGCGCGGTGACCTGCGTGGCTACGGGCAACCTCGAACGGATTGGGTGGGCGAAGCTGGCGGCCTCGGGGCTGCGGCGCGGGTTCGGGTTTGGCTGCTTCAGCGATCGATGGGAGACGCGGAGTGAGGTCTTTGCAGCGGCGGCTGCGAGAGCGCGGGCGCTGGTGGCGGAGCTGCGGAGTGGCGTAACGGCGAGCGTGTGCGTGATCGGCGACACGCCGGCGGACGTGGAAGCGGCACGGGAGAACGGGCTGGACGTGATCGCGGTCGCCACCGGGATCTTCTCCCGCGAGGAGCTGGAGGCTGCGCGGCCGACGGTGCTGGTGCGCTCGCTCAGTGAGCTGGCGCCAGGGTGACCGGGAGCCGGCGCGCGCGTTTGCACAGGAGGGCATCGGGAAGAACAGCGGCGACGGCCTAGCCGATATCCTCGCTCCAGTTCTCCAGGTACTTCTTCACCTCGGCCATGAACTTGCCGGCGTCGGAGCCGTCGATGATGCGGTGATCGAAGCCGAGGGTGAGGTGGATCATGTGGCGGATGGCGATGGAGTCGTTGCCGGCGTCGTCGGTGAGTACGGCGGGCTCCTTGAAGAGGCCGCCGATGCCGAGGATGGCGCTCTCGGGCATGTTGATGACCGGGGTGCCGAACTGCTCGCCGTAGATGCCGGCGTTGGTGAGGGTGAAGGTGCTGGTGCCGACCTCGTCGGGCTTGAGCTTCTTTGAGCGGGCACGCTCTGCGACGTCGGCGATGGCGCGCGCGACGCCGAGGAAGCTGCGCTCTTCGGCCTGCTTGATGACCGGCACGATGAGACCCCAGTCGAGCGCGACGGCGATGCCGAGGTTGATGTTGGCGTGGTAGCGGATGGCGTCGCCTTCGAGGGAAGCGTTGATGATGGGCATCTTGCGCAGGGTGGCGATGACGGCGCGAGAGATGAAGGGCATGTAGGTGAGCTTGACGGCGTTGCGCTGCTCGTACTTTGACTTTTCCTTTTCGCGCAGGCGCACGATGCGGGTGAAGTCGATCTTGAAGACGGTGTGGACGTGCGCGTTGGTGCGCTTGGATTCGACCATGCGCTGGGCGATGATGGATCGCATCCTGGTCATGGGCACCAGCTCGCCGGGTGAGGCGGGCTTGGCAGCGGAGGGCGCAGGGGTCGCGGCCGCTGCGGGGGCAGGTGCCGCTGGGGCAGGGGTCGGTGCGGGCGCGGGCGCAGGCATGGCTTGGGCAGGCGCGCCTTTGCTGAGGTAGCTCAGAACATCTTCTTTGGTGATGCGGCCGGCGGAGCCGCTGCCCGGCACCCTGGCGAGATCGAGATCGTGATCCTTGGCCATGCGCCGGACGAGCGGGGAGGAGCGAAGACGCTCGCCCGGCGCATCGACGGGGGTGGGCGGAGCTTCGTCCCTGGCTGCGGTGGGCCCGGTGGCTGCGCTATGGAGGGCGGGGTCGGTAGGTGCGGTGGGCACGGCGGTGCTCTTTGCAGGCGGGGTCTTGGCGCTGGCGCCAACGCGCGCGACGACGGTATTGATCTGCACGGTGGAGCCGGCCTCCACCTCGATCGCCTGCAGGACTCCGGCGACGGGGGAGGGGATCTCGGCGTCGACCTTGTCGGTCGAGATCTCGAAGAGGGGCTCATCGCGCTCTACCTTGTCGCCTACCTGCTTGAGCCACTTGGTGATGGTGCCTTCAAAGATGGACTCGCCCATCTGCGGCATGACGACGTCGGTGGCGGCGGGAGCGTCTGGCTCGGCCGGCGCCGGTGTTTCAGCGGCAGCGGCCGGAGCGGCTGGTGCTGGCGGTGGGGGCGCGGCGGGCGTGGTCGGTGCCTCAGCAGCGGCAGTCTCGCCGATGACGGCCACGATGGTGTTGATCTGAACGGTGGCGCCTTCCTGCACCTTGATCTCGTTCAAGACGCCGGCGGTGGGGGAGGGGATCTCGGCGTCGACCTTGTCGGTCGAGATTTCAAAGAGCGGCTCGTCGCGCTCTACCCGGTCGCCGGGCTTCTTGAGCCACTTGGTCACGGTGCCTTCAAAGATCGACTCGCCCATCTGAGGCATGACTACATCGGTTGCCATATACACCCTTTCCCTCTACCGGGCTCGACGGAAGCGGAGCGAAGTCACGCCTCGCCGGGCCCTGCACCACAGTTTATTCAGTTTATAAGCATGGAGGCACGACTAGGCAGGGGCCAGCGGCGCGACGAGCGTGGCATCAAGGTCCTGGAGCGACTGAAGCCAGAGGACCTGGTGTGCGAAAACGCGGCCGAAGTGGCGCGCAACGGCGTTTGCCGCCTGCTCCATCGAGGGCGGGGCGTCCGCCTCGTCGGCCAGGCTGGTGACAACGCGATCGGTGATCCCGCAGGGAACAATCAGGGCAAAGTCGCGCAGGTCGGTGGTGAGGTTGAGCGCGAAGCCGTGGGAGGTGATGCCGCGGGAGACGTGCACGCCGATGGCGGCCAGCTTCTTTTCGGCGATGGAGCCGCCGGCGAGGGTCCATACGCCGGTGCGGCCGGGGATGCGCTGAGCGGGCACGGCGAAGTCGCCGGAGACGCGGATCAGCACCTCTTCCAGGCGGCGGACGTAGTCGAGCACGCCGAGGCGGGGGGTGAAGCTGCGCAGGTCGAGGATGGGGTAGCCAACGAGTTGCCCGGGGCCATGGTAGGTGACGTCGCCGCCGCGGTTGATCTCGTGAACGGTGATGCCGCGGCGGGTGAGCAGCGCGTCATCGGCCAGGATGTGGGTGCGGTCCGAGTTGCGGCCGAGGGTGAGGACGGGGGGGTGTTCAAGGAGCAGGAGCGTGTTGGGGATGCGGTCCTGGTGTCGCAGCTCGACGAGATGGCGCTGCAGCGCTAGGGCGGGGAGGTAGTCGACGCGGCCGAGATGGACGAGGGAAAGCACCATGGGTTGAGGAGAGTGGCCGGGCGGCCCGGGCCTGAAGGGCAAGCTCGATCGGGGGCGCGAGGCCAGCCGATCAGACGTTGATGGCCAGGCCTTCGACGGCGCCGAAGCCGTCCAGCATGGCCTCGGCCAGGGTGGGATGGGCGTGGATGGTGAACATGAGTTCTTCGAGGGTGGCCTCGAGTTCCATGGCGACGACGGCCTCGGCGATGAGCTCGGTGGCGGAGGCGCCGATGATGTGGACGCCGAGCACCTCGCCGTATTTCGCGTCGGTGACTACCTTCACAAAGCCTTCGTGAGCGTTGATGATGGACGCCTTGGAGTTGGCGGAGAAAGGAAACTTGCCCACCTTGACTTCGTGTCCCTTTTCGCGGGCCTGGGCTTCGGTGAGGCCGACGCTGCCGATCTGCGGCTCAGTGTAGGTGCAGCCGGGGATGCGGTCGCGTCGCACTGGACGCGCATACTTGCCGGCCAGCCTGGAGGCGACGACGATGCCGGACATGGTGCCGACGTGCGCGAGCTGCGGCAGCCCGGCGACGATGTCGCCGATGGCGAAGACACCCGCAACGCCGGTCTCCATCCACTCGTTGGTCTTGACGAAGCCGCGCTCGAGCGCGAGCCCGAGCGTTTCAAGACCGATGCCGTCGGTGCGAGGGGCGCGACCGACGGCGACCAGCACCTTCTCTGCCTCTCGGGTGACCTGCTTGCCATCGGCGGCGGTGAAGGTGACCCTGGCGCCGGTGTCGGTGCGTTCGACCTTCTCCACCTTGGCGCCGGTGTGCAGCTCGATGCCGCGCTTGCGGAAGTTGCGCGCGAGTTCCTTCGAGACCTCTTCATCCTCGGCAGGCACCAGCCGGGGCAGGTACTCCACGATGGTGATCTCGGCCCCGAAGCTGCGGAAGATGGAACCGAACTCGACGCCGACCGCGCCGGCGCCGATCACCACCATGGACTTGGGGATGGCGGGGATGGAGAGGATCTCGTAGTTGGTGACGATGTGGTCGCCGGCTTCAAGGCCGGGGAGCATGCGCGCGTCAGAGCCGGTGGCGAGGACCAGGTTTTTGGCCTTGACGTCCTGGGACTTGCCGTCGGCCGCGGCCACGGAGACCGTGTGGAGGCCCTGGCTGGATGCGGGCCCGGTGAGTGTGCCGAGGCCGCGGACGACAGACACCTTGTTCTTCCGCATGAGGAAGTCGAGGCCCTTGACATGCTTGGCGATGATGGCGTTCTTGCGCTCGAGGATGGCGGGCCAGTTGAGGGTCAGCTCGCCGACGCCGTCGATGCCGTACTCCCGGGCATGCAGGACGTGCTCGTAGATCTCGGCGTTGAAGAGCAGCGCCTTGGTCGGAATGCAGCCCCAGTGGAGGCAGGTGCCGCCCAGCTTTTCTTCTTTCTCGATGAGCGCGACTTTCAGGCCGTTTTGCCCGGCGCGGATGGCAGCCGTATAGCCGGCGGGTCCGCCGCCGAGGATTGCCACATCATAGATTGCTGCTTCTGCCAAGGAGTGCTCCGTTCCCGCCGCTGCGACCGGGGCGCAGGGGACTCCCTTGATTCTAAGCGAACGTCGGCTTGGTACGAGGGCTGGGTGGATGGCCCCCCTCCAGGGCGGCCCCGGGGCTGCTGCGATGCAGGTGGGGCGAAGGGCTCAGCAGTGCGGTCGAGCTCAGGCGATGCCTGCGCTCTGCGACTGCGCCGGGAGCGGGGCGGACCGGTGCAGCGCAGACAGTGCGGGGGTTGCGGCGACGGGGTCGCCGGCAGGAGACACGGAGTCAAGACTGGTGTACTCGAGCTGGTCGCAGCCGCGGGCGGAGGCGGCATGGAGCGCCTGTTGGGCGGCTGAGAGCAGCGCCCCCTCGCAGGCAGGCTCGCGCTGCACGGCGACACCCATGCTGGCTGTCACAAAGCCGGGGCTAGTGGCTGCGGTGTGGCCGCGCACGATGCCCAGGCGCAGGATGGTCCAGCGCAGACGCGCCGCGACCCGCAGGGCGCCGGGGAGATCGGTGCCGGGCAGAAGGGCGGCAAAGGTGGATGCGTCATGGTGGGCGAACAGATCGCTGCCCCGCGGCAGCATGCGTGCGAGGGCGCGGGCGAGGGTCAACAGGGTGACCTCGGCGGGAACGGCGCCGTCTGCGTGGAGGAGGCCGGAGAAGTCATCGACGCCGATCAGCACCAGCGAGGTGGGCTCGCCGGGACTTCTGACTCGACGCCACTCGTTCTGGAGGCTGGTCTCAAGGCCGGCGCGGGTGGCGATGCCGGTGAGGGGGTTCTTGAGACACGCGCCGGTTGGGGACGCTGGGGTGATGTTTGAGCCGGATTGGAGGCGCGCCTGCAAGAGGACCCGGGCGCGTTGCTGCCTTCTCCAACGCAGGGCCATGATCCCGAGCGCGATCCCTGCGACCTCAACGCCGGCGAGCACCTGCTGGCGCGCAGCCAGCAGCACAAGCGTGGCAAGGACGGCGCACCAGGCTGCATCCGCCGCGCGGCTGCGGAGCCATGTCGTTCTGGGTTGGGT
>DASWUY010000514.1:0-2615 GCA_036401435.1 Acidobacteriaceae bacterium
AGGCCGTTGAGCGAGAAGACGTCGCGCAACTCCTGCGAGAAGGCGGTGCCGCGGTTGAGCAGGGGGGTGTTGAGCAGCTCCATGCCGCGCAGGGTGGTGTGCACGCTTTCGATGGCGCCCTGCTCGTCTGCAATCCAGCGAATGGCGTCCATTAGCGAGTGCGCCCGCGCTTACTGCCAGGTCTCGCTTCCGTCGTTGGAGAGCTTGCGGTCGAGATAGCTGGCAGCGCTGATGAGGGCGAGGTGGGTGAGCGCCTGGGGAAAGTTGCCGAGCTGCTCGCCGCTGCGGCCCAGCTCTTCAGCGTAGAGGCCGAGGTGGTTGGCATAACCTAGCATTTTATCGAAAAGCAGGCGCGCTTTTTCGACATCGCCCTGCCGCGCGAGGCACTCGATGCGCCAGAAGGAGCAGGCGATGAAGCTGCCTTCGCTGCCTTGGACTCCGTCGTTGCCGCTGGTGTAGCGATAGACGAGGGCGTCTTCGGTGAGGTTGGCCTCGATGGCAGCCATGGTCGAGAGCCACTGCGGGTCTGTGGGGGAGATGAAGCGGAGCAGGGGCATGAGCAGCGTGGAGGCGTCGAGCGTGTCGGAGCCTCGGGTCTGGACGAAGGACTGCAGCTTGTCATTCCAGAAGTTCTTGAAGATATCGGCATGGATGGCGTCGCGGGTCTCGTACCACTCCTTGAGCGGCGCTTCAAGAGAGCGCTTCTGGGCGAGGCGGAGGGCGCGGTCAAAGGCGACCCAGCACATGAGGCGGGAGTGGAGGAAGTGGTGACGGCCGCTGCGCACCTCCCAGATGCCTTCATCGGGGCGATCCCAGTTCTTGCCCAGCCAGGCCATGACCTGAAGGATGCGCTGCCACCCGGCGTGGGAGATGCCGTTGGTGTACTTGTTGGAGAGGTAGACGGCGTCCATCATCTCGCCGTAGATATCGAGCTGCAGCTGGGTGCTGGCCTGGTTGCCGATGCGCACGGGCTTGGAGTCCCGATGTCCGTCGAGGTGGTCGAGCGTGATCTCTTCGAGGTCGCTTCCGCCGTCGGCACGATACATGATGCGCAGGGGTCCCTCGTCGGTCTTGTTGCCGAGTCCGTCGATCAGGCGGGCCTTGATCCATTGGGTAAACGCGTCGGCTTCGCCCGTGTAGCCGAGCCGCATGAAGGCGTACATGGAGAAGGACGAGTCGCGGAGCCAGGTGTAGCGGTAGTCCCAGTTGCGGCTGCCCTGCAGCTTCTCAGGCAGGCCGAAGGTGGGGGCGGCGACGACCGATCCGTGCTCGTGGCTGGTAAGCAGCTTGAGCAGGAGGGCGGAGCGGCTGACCATCTCACGCCAGCGGCCCTTGTACTTGGTCTGCGTGGTCCAGGCGCGCCAGAAGGCGGTCGTCTCCTGGAACTGGGCCTCGATGCGGGCGGGTATGAGGGCCATGCGAGGGCCGGCATCGCGGCTGCCGATTTTGCCGAAGGCGAAGGATGCGGACTCGCCTGCGGAGAGGGAGAACTCGGTGACGGCATCGTGCCCTTCCACCTGGAGGGGGACGCTGGCGTAGAGGCCCATGGAGGGCGTGTCGCCGCCCTGCGGGTAGAAGCAGATGGAATCGGCTTCTACGCAGGCGGTATGCGCGGCGCGGCCGTAGTCAAAGCGCGGGGCACAGGTGAGACGGAAGGGGACCTTACCGCGGATGACGCGGACCATGCGGACGATCTGGTGGGCGTCGTCGGTGGGGGCTTCGATGTCGGTGACGGGCATGTAGTCGGTCAGCTCGGCGACACCGTCTTCGGCGAGGAAGCGGGTAAGCAGGACGTTGGTATCGGGGAGGTACATCTGCCGGGTGCGGACGCCGTCGAGTTGCGCGTGGATGGAGAAGCTGCCTCCCTTCTCCTCGTCGAGCAGCGAGGCAAAGACGGACGGCGAGTCGAACGAGGGATAGCAGAAGAAGTCGATGGTGCCGTCGATGGTGACGAGCGCGGCCGATCGCATGTTGCCGATGATTCCGTGGTGCTCTATGGTCTGCTGCATGTGTCGTGTGTCCCGGGTCGTGAGTGAGATGCGGGCGGGCGGATCAGGCGAAGAGACGCATGAGGCCGGTGGATGGGAGGTCTGGCACCAGGAAGGGATGGGGCGTGGCGCTGGAGCGGGTGATGGCTTCGGCGGCCAGGTAGCCGCTGCGCACGGCGCCTTCCATGGTGGCAGGCCAGCCGGTGCGGGTCCAGTCGCCGGCCAGGTAGACGCCGGGCCAGGGGGACTGGGCGCCGGGACGGATCTGGTCGAGCAGAGGGCGGACGGAGTAGGTGGCGCGGACTTCCTTGATGACGGCGGCCTTGAGCAGGGTGGCCTCGCGCACGCGGGGGAAGAAGAGAGCGAGTTCGCGAAGGGCGAGGTCGATGATCTGCTGCCGGGGCATGGGTACCATGCTGCGGGAGGCGCTGACGACGAGCTCCATGTAGCTGCCCTGGGCGGTTCGCAGCTCGGGCTGCAGCCGGGACTTGTGGAACATCCACTGGATGGTGGCGTCGAGGAGCACGGCGTGGTCGAGGTCGGTGATCTGGCGATCGAACCAGAGGTGGATGCCGGTGATGGGGGAGTGCTCAAAGCCGGAAAGCTGATGGGCGAGGGTGGCGGCGG
>DASWUY010000515.1:0-15613 GCA_036401435.1 Acidobacteriaceae bacterium
CCGCCAATCTAACAAGAGAAAACGCACGCACGGTGTGCCTTCCAGCCAGAAAGGTAAATTACATGCCAGATCAGGACGTTGTCGCAAACCAGCAAACCATCTTGAAGAACCAGCAGGAGATTCTTTCTAATCAGAAAGTGATCATCGACAACCAGAAGACCATCCTCGAAAACCAGTCCAGCATCAAGCAAAACCAAGAGGCCCTGGACGAGATCCTCGAGAACCAGAAAGAGATCCTCGCAGCTGTCAAGAAGTAAACCCTGTTCCGCGGGAGGCCGGGCCCAGGCGCCCGCGCCTCCTGCCCCCGGGCCCGCCCCAACAATCCATCGTTTCCCATCCATGACAGAAGTAACGGTGCATGGCTCTTGCTATCGACGATAGTAAGACTATGCCGGTCCGGGTCAAGCTACTGGTGGCTTGCGTCCTTGCCGCATCCGCGGTAGAGGTTGCAGTGTTTGACCGGGCCACCGGGCACCACTGGCCCCTCTTCCTCTTCTACCTGGCTGCGGTCCTGCTCACCTCCGGCATGAAAGTCTGCCTGCTTCGGACCGACAGCACCATGTCTGTCAATTTCCCGTTCATCCTCCTTGCCGTCCTGCAGCTGTCTCCCCTGCAGGCCATGGCAGTGGCGGCCGTGTCTGTCCTCGCCCATTGCAAGTTCCGGGTGCAGCGCTTCTTTTCGCTGGTTCAGATTGCCTTCAACGTAGCCAATGTCGTAAACGCGACGGTAGCCTGCAGGCTGACCTTTGTTGCGCTCCGCGAGCTTCACCTCGGCGTCCCGCCGGCGCTGGCTGCAGGCGCCATCGTCTACTTCCTCGCGAACACAGTTCCCCTCGCCTTCATCATCGCCTGGACCAGCAACCGCCGCGCCCTGGTGCTCTGGCGAGAAGACTTTGGCTGGTTTCTGCCCTTCTATCTGGTAGGGGCAGCGCTCTCCACGGTGGCCTACTTTCTCGCCAACCATTACGGGCTGCTTACCGGTCTCCTGCTCGTCCCCGTCGCCTACACCATGTACCGCGCCTACAACGCGCAGATCGCGCGCCTCCGCGATAGCCAGAAGCACATGGAAGAGATGGATGCCCTGCACATGCGCACCATCGAGAGCCTGGCGATGGCAATCGAAGCCAAGGATCAGGAGACCCACGACCACCTCGCCCGCGTGCGCGTGTATGTGACCCAGGTAGGCGAGGCCCTCAAGCTCAGCGATGCCGAGATGAAGGCGGTCAAGACCGCCGCGCTGCTCCATGACATCGGCAAGCTTGCCGTGCCGGAGCGCATCATCAACAAGCCGGGCAAGCTCACTCCTGAAGAGTTCGAGAAGATGAAGATTCACCCCTCCGTGGGTGCAGACATCCTGGAGCGGGTGCGCTTCCCCTATCCCGTCGTGCCCATCGTCCGCGCGCACCACGAGTGGTGGAATGGCATGGGCTACCCGGACGGGCTGAAAGGCGAAGCCATCCCCATCGGGGCCCGCATCCTCTCCGTCGTCGACAGCTTCGACGCCATGGCCTCCGACCGGCCCTACCGGCTTGCCATGCCGCTTGACAAAGCCATGGCCCAGATCCGGCAGATGGCCGGCACCCAGTTCGACCCCCGCGTAGTGGACCTGCTCGAGCAGCATTACGTGGAACTGGAGGAGCAGGCCCGGCGCGAAGGACAAAAGCTCCAGCCGCTCGATACCGAGGTGCGCGTAGAGCGGGGTGCGGCGCCCGGAGCCGGCTTTGAGCAGGCACAGCCTACCTCGGCCCCGCCACTCGAGACCTCACCGGGAAGGGAAGGGGAAGCCCGGCCCGCGACAGACGAGCGATCCCGTGGCCGCCCCGCCCTGTCCTCCCACTCCCTGGCCACAGTCACCGACCGGTTGCAGGCACTCCTCTCCAGGCTCCAGGCCGCCACCGCCGCCGGCTCCCCGTTTTCTGCGGAGGAGGTCCTTGTCATGCTCTCCTCTCGGGTCCGGCAGGCCATTCCCTTCGAGTGCCTCGTCGTCTATCGCATGCAGGGGGATGAGCTTGTGGCACAGAGCGGCGAGGCTTCGCAGACCAGCTACTTCTCCTCTGCTCCGGTGCCCTTGGGCGCCGGCATCTCCGGATGGGTCGGCAAGCACGAGCAAAGCATCGTGAATGGAAACGCGACCGTAGAGCCGCACTACCTGTCTCAGGGCCACCCGGAGCTCGAGCTCCGTTCCGCCCTCGCCCTCCCCCTGCGTGATCGAGGCGCAACCGTCCGCGGGGTGCTCTCCCTGTACTCCCGTCGAGAAAACTCGTTTTCGCGTGAAGATCTGAGCATCATGGAGTCCATCGAGCCCATCCTTTCGCTCGCCCTCGAAGACCCTCTGGCCGCGCACCCGCTACCTCCTGAAACCACCTCGGACGAAGCAGAGTCCTCCGCAAGCCTGACCTGGCTCGAACAGGCGCTTGAGGCCTGCCACGCGCGAGGCCAGACTCTGGCCCTCCTGCTCTCTGAGCCGGCCATCGCAGAGCGGCTCCGCGAGCGCGGAGGATGTCCTGGAGCGGCCCTGCTTTCCTGGGGCAAGCTCTCTGCACTTCTGATTCCAGGTGCTGTGCCCGGCGAGGTCACCGCACGCATCGCCGATCTCCACAACGCCTCCCGCACCTCCTCGCCCGGCAACGCCGGTCCTCAAGCGGCCCGCGTCGGCTTTGCCTGCTTCCCTCAAGATGGGGAGACAGCCCAGGCCCTGCTCGCCTGTGCCGGACGTCGCATGGACGCACAACGGCTGGAGCCGCAGCCCTCGCCCGCAGGCGTTGCGTGAGGTTTCTCCGCCAACTCGGGCGAACCTGCCTGCTGGTTCTGCTGGTCGCTGCGGGCACGCTGGCACTGGTCCGCTATGCTCCCGGCTACTTTTCGGATCCCCGCGAGATGGACGCGGAGCACGCCGCGACCATACGCGCCGAGATCGATGCGCGCCGAGAGACCGACAGCTCATCCCGCGCCATGGCGGTGCGCATCGTCCAGGGATGGCTGCACGGCCAGCTGGGTACCTCGCGCCAGTACCAGGTTCCGGTTGGCGAACTGATCCGCCCGCGCCTTGGAGTGACGGCGAGGCTTGTGGCAGGAGGGCTGGCCTTTGGATGGCTGGCCGCAGTCGCGCTCGCCGTGCCGCTCAGCATGCGCCTCAACTCCGCTGGAGAAGCGGCCATCGCTGCCGGTTCGGCACTGCTCCTGGCCATCCCCGTAGGCGCCCTCGCCACCATCTTTCTCCTGACCAACACTGGGGGCCCCACGCTCACACTTGGCCTGCTCCTCGCCGCCCGCGATTTCAAGTTCGTCTACCGGTTGCTGCGTGCGCAGTGGCGAGAGCCGCATCTGCTCTTCGCCCGCGCGCAGGGCATGACCGTTAAGCAGATCGTGTACCACTCCCTTCTCCGTCCGCTCAGCCCGCAACTGGCCTCGCTCGCCACCATGTCGTTTGTCATGGCTCTCAGTCTGGCTGTTCCTGCGGAGGTGCTCTTTGACCTCCCGGGAATCGGCCAGCTGGCATGGGGAGCAGCCATGAACCGCGATCTCCCCCTTCTGCTTGCGGTCACTCTGTTGATGGCAACCGCCGTCGGCCTTTCGGGCCTGGTATGCCCCCCAGCCCTTACCCTGCAAGAGAAACTGGAGCCGGCTTAGTGCAGCGTCTTGCCCTCACGCTCCTCCTGCTGCTTGCCCTCTCGGCCCTCTTCCTCGGCCTCCGTCCTCACGCCAGTTACTCCGCGCAGGACCGCGAGCAGGCAGCCGCGGGCGCCTCCGCCCTGCACCCGGCCGGCACTGACGCGCTGGGCCGCGATCGCCTCACCCGCGTTGCGGTCGCCGCTCTGCTCGGTCTGACGGGTGCTGTATCGGCCGCCACCCTCACCACCGTCATCGCGGCCGGCGTGGGCGTCCTCGCTGCCCTGGGGCCATCCTTTCTCGAGGGCCCGCTTCTGCTCCTCTGCGATGCGTTTCTGGCCCTCCCTTGGCTCTTCCTCCTCATGATGGTTCGATCCGGCATGCCCCTCGGCACCGCACCGCTCCTCTCCGCCGCTGCCACCTTTTTCATCCTCGCGCTCCTCGGCTGGCCCGCCTGTGCCCGTGCCGTCCATGCCGGCGCCGCCCGCATGCGTTGCGCGGACTGGATGACGCAGGGTCGCGCCGGCGGTCTCCGCACCACGCAGCTCATGCAGTGGCATGTTCTGCCGCGCCTGGGGTCTTTGCTCAGCCCCCAATTCCTCATCTCCGTTCCCGCCTTTCTCATGGCCGAGGCAAACCTCGGCACCCTCGGCCTCGGCGTCACAGAGCCGCTTCCGTCCTGGGGCTCCATGCTGCTTGAACTCGATCACTCCGCCGTCATGGGAGGTTCCCTCTGGATCTACCTGCCCGTTGTCTCGTTGGTCGGAACGTTGGTGCTGCTGGAGCTGCTGGTCACCGAGGAGGCGCGAGCATGAAGCGTGCTTTCTTTTCTCCTCGCTCCCGGCTGGCCGCGCCTTTGCTCTCGGTCTGCCTGCTGCTGGTCGCTCTCCCCGCGCGCTCACAGGCTCCAGGCCCGGGCCTGGCATGGTCGCTCGGGTATGATCCGGAAACCTTTGACCCAGCCAAGGTGGATGACCAGGCTTCGGAGCTGGTGCGCTATCTGACAGCCGGCGTCCTGCTCCGGGTCAACCGGGCCACAGGCGCGGTCGAGCCCAGCCTCGCCGAGTCCTGGGCTGTCTCGCCCGACGGGCGCACCGCTACCTTCCACCTGCGGCGAGGCCTGCTCTTCTCGGACGGCTTACCTTTGTCCGCCGCCGATGTGGCTTGGTCCATACGAAGGGTGCTTGCTCAGGAGACAGCGGCTCCCGTGGCCGAAGAGTTTCTCCGCCCGCGCGAGGTGTCCGTTGAAGCGCCGGATGCGGCAACCGTGATCGTGCGCCTGCCCGCCCGCCTGGTCGAGCTCGATCACATCTTCGACGAGGTTGCCATCGAGCCCCAGAACCGTCCCAGCGCCGCCCAGGTCACCGCCGGCCCCTTTCGCCTGGCCGCCTACCAGCGCGGGCAGTTTGTTCGCCTGGAGCGCAACCCGCACTACTGGAAGCACGATGCCTCCGGCGCCCCGCTGCCGTACCTGCCCTCACTCCAGCTGGACATCGTCGCGAGTGATGAGCAGGACCATCTCCGCTTCGCCCGCGGCCAGTACGGGTTGCTCAACCAGCCTTCTCCTGACTACTTCAACCTGCTCGCCCGCACCATGCCCCAGGCCGCCCACGACCTCGGCCCTTCGCTCAACACCGAGCAGCTGTGGTTCAACCAGGCCCCCACCGCGCCCCTGCCTGCGTACGAGAAGCAGTGGTTTGCCACCACCGCCTTTCGCGTCGCTGTCTCCCGCGCCATCCATCGCGCCGACCTGGTGCGGCTGGCCTACGCCGGCCACGCGACGCCGGCCTATGGCTTCATCTCGCCGGCCAATCATGCCTGGTACGACCCTCGCCTGGAGGCGCCCCACGAAGATGTGACCGCAGCCAGGGCGCTGCTCGCAAGCGCAGGCTTTCGGCGCGCCGGCTCCGGCTCCCACCCCGTGCTGCTTGATCCCACCGGTCACCCGGTCAGATTCTCGATCCTCACCAACGCCGGCAATGCTCCCCGCGCCCGCATGGCTACGCTCATTCAGCAGGATCTCCAGGCCCTCGGCATCGAGACCACCCTCGTCGCGCTTGACTTTCCCGCGCTCATGGAACGGCTCATGCACACGCAGAACTACGAGGCCTGCCTGCTCGGACTGGCCAACGTCGATCCTGATCCCAATGCGGCCATGAACCTCTGGCTGAGCTCTTCCCCCAACCACCAATGGAGTCCCTCCGAGAAGGTCCCGGCAACCCCGTGGGAGAAGCAGATCGACGTCGCCATGCGAGCCCAGGCCACCGCACCGACCTTCGCCGAACGGCTCCGCGCCGTCAAACAGGTCCAGGCCATCGTGGCCGAGCAGCAGCCCTTTCTCTACCTCGTCTACCCGAACGTGCTCTACGGGGTCTCGCCCGCGCTGGCCGGCGTCCAGTTGTCCATCCTCCAGCCTGGCGCCGTGTGGAACATCGACACGCTCCATTGGGCAAAGAGGAAGCCGTGAGCGCGCCTCCCGCCCTGCTTCGGGTTCGCCTGCAGGCCGGCTACCGGGGAGTGCCCGTTCTCGAAGACGTCGCCTTTGATCTTGCGCGAGGCGAGGCGCTCGGCGTGATCGGCTCGAGCGGTGCGGGAAAAAGCACGCTCATCCTGGCCCTCCTCGGTCTGCTTGCCTGGCGAGGAGGCTTTGCTAGCGGGGAAGTCTTGTTCGAAGGCGCCAACCTCCTCACCCTCTCTGAACGCGAAGCACGCCGCCTCCGCGGCAGGCGCTTCGCCTTCGTTCCCCAGAGCCCACTCAGCGCGCTCAACAGTGCTCTTTCGCTCCAGGCGCACTTTGAACAAGCCTGGCGCGCGCATGAGTCCTTCGACCGCGCCCGATGCCACGCGCGTGTCCGCGAGCTCTTCGATCAGGTCAAGCTGCCCTCCGATCCGCGCTTCCTCTCACGCCGTCCCGGAGAGATCAGCGTAGGGCAGGCGCAGCGCGTGCTGCTTGCTCTCGCCCTGCTGCACCGGCCCACCCTGCTTATCGCCGACGGGCCTACCAGCGCGCTTGATCCGGTCACGCAGACCGAAGTGGTTCTCCTTCTCCGGCAGCTTCATCGAGAGCAGGGCACCACGCTGCTCTACATCTCGCATGACCTGGTCTCGGTGCTGCAATTGTGCGACCGTGTCGCCGTGCTGGCAGGCGGCCGCATCGCGGAATGCCTTTCGGTGGACGGCATCGATCAGACGGCGCAACACGCAATGACTCGCGCCTTACTGGGCGCGCTGCCGGTGCCTGCCGGCGTGCTGCGCGCGTACAAAGACCGTGACCTCCAGCCAGCGCCGCCACCACGTGCGCTCGTCAACTCCTGAAGCAGCTGCCCTCGCGCCCGTACTTCGAGGAGCTCCCTGCGCGCCGATCTAGAGAAAGATGCAGACGCACGCAGAGCCGCGGCCCCTGAGAGAAGCGGGCCGCGGCTCTGCCTTCCACGTCCGTCTCGCCTAATTCGCGTCCGTGATGGCGGAGGCGCTCAGCGCAGCCTGGCTGTCCACCACCGTCCGACCCCAAAGCGCAGTTGCTGCATCGGGCGTGGCCCGGCCCCACAGCGCCGTTGTCCCCCACAGCGCGCTGAAGCCGCTTGGGTCATCGGCGCCAAGGATCGCCGTTCTCCCCCACAGGGCGGTCGTGCCGTTTACCCCGCCGACAAACGCGTTCTCGCCATACACCCCTGACGCCGCGAACGGCGCGCTTCTGCCCCATAGCGCCGTCTGGTCCGTGACCAGGGTGACGTTGCCGCTATTCGGATCAAAGCTCACGACCGGGGACATGGCCGTGCCGCTCGGGATTGTCCGGCCCACGGTTGCAACGTTGTTGAGAGTCGCTGCAATGTCCAGGTAGCCGGCCCCAACCGTTAACAGATCGTAGTGTGAGACGAATTGCGCCCCGGTCACCGGGTCCGTCGCAGTGCTGACCCGCGGGAAGTACGACCGTTGCGCACTGTACATCAAAAGCGCCTTCACTTGGTCCGGGCTCAGCTGCGGCTGGGCCTGCAGCAGCAGCGCCACAGCCCCGCTGGTCACGCCGGCGGCCATGCTTGTCCCACTCAGCGGCATATAGTCCGGTGAGGGGCTCGCGTCCAGGGCGTAGTGGTAGAACGAGTTGGGAGTAAAGAAGGTTGGATTCTGTGTCTGCAGCGCAGACCCACCCTTCAGCAGGCTCGTCACCAAATTCCCCGGCGCCACCAGATCCGGCTTGGCGACCTGATCGATCAACGACGGTCCCTTCGAGCTGTAGCTCGTCATCACATCATCGGTCACTGAAGCCGTATGCATCGTGTTCATCGCGCCCACGGTGATCACGTACGGATCGTTTCCCGGCGCTTCGATCGTGCCGTAGCCTTCAGGGTTCAGGTTCTGGTTGCGCCCGGCATTCCCCGCCGCCACAACCACGACAATCCCTGCCTGCCACGCAGCCTCAGCCGCCTGGCAGAGCGGGTCCTGCTGGTAACTCTCCCAGATAGGGCGCCCAAGAGACAGATTGATCACCCGGATGTTGTAGGTGTTCTTCAACGCGATGGCGGCTTCGATCGCTTCAATGACGGTCGAATCCGTGCCCTGGCCATTGCCGTCGAGTACCCGCAGGTTGATCAGGTTCACGTTGGGAGCCACACCCAGGAAGGTGCGTGAGAACGGTTTGCCGATCGAGTGGCTGCCGTTGCCCCCGATCAACCCTGCCACATGTGTCCCGTGGCCGAAGGAGTCCTGGGTTCCGCCCGCCAGGGTCGCTGGAAAGCTTGCATTGTAGAGAATGCGCTGGGGGCTCCCTTTCTGGGGTCCCAGGTCGGGCAGGTTCATGATGCCGGAGTCGATCACCGCGACCGCGACGCCGGTCCCGTAGTAACCTTGCGCCCACACTGCGGGGGCATTCACGGCGTCCGCCGTGTACTCCGGGTTCGTGCTGATCGATGCCACTCCATCGCCCTGCTGAGGACCGCCCGGCCCGCCGGGACCGGGACCACCCCTGGCGCCCACAGGACGATCGATCGAAACATAAGCGACACTCGGATCGTTTGCCAGCTGCTTCAACGCGCTGGCTGGCATCTCGGCTGCGACTGCCTGCGTGTTCTTGAAGTGTTTGTGAACCAGGCCATGACTGGCGGACAGGGAGACATCCCATGCTGCCTCGTCTGTGTGGTTGAAGCGAACGATCACGTGTACGGTCTCAGCCGGATCGGCTGCCTGCGCGTCCTTTGACAGCTTTGCTCCAGGGGCCGTTGGAGAGACACCCCGCACGGCCGGATAGCCTTGTGCCACTGCAGCAGAGGGCGCAAGCGCTCCTGCAAGAACAACCATCCCGATCGAAAACAGCCATACGCTTTTGGTAGCCACTGACACTCCCGTCTTCAAAACCTAGGAAAATGCGCCCCCGGTCCTCCGGGTGCGTTGTCTCCCTTATCGGCAATGCCGCGAAATCCAAGAGAGCGGCGTGGAGTTGAATTGGCCGGGCCGGCCTTAGAGGATAGGAACGGCTGGATTTATTCGTATCGAAGGGCTTCCATCGGGCTCACCGAGGCGGCCTTGCGAGAGGGGAAGAGAGAGAAGAAGAGATCGATCGTCATGGCCGCAGCGAAGGCATAGCCTGCCATCGCGCGGTCAAATACGAAGGGCAATCCGACCGAGTTGCTGATGAGTAGAGACACCGGCCACGACAGGGCGGCACCGAGGAGGCAGCCAGTGAGTGCCAGTGCGCCCGTCTCGACCGACACCTGGAGAAAGATGTCTATGCGCGTGGCCCCCAGCGCCCTGCGAGTCCCAATCTCCCGTGTTCGCTCCTTCATTGCGATCCAGGTGATCGCGACGATTCCTAGCCCGGAAACGGTGAGAGCGCTGGCCGCAATCCACCGCAGAAAGAAGCCGAGACGCGCCGCCGCCGCCATCTGCGTGTCGAGCAAGGTCTTCTGGTTCTGGATCTGAAAGTCATCCGGCTGGATGCCCCGGATCTGATGCTGGGTGCGCAGCAAGGATCGTATCTGCGCAGCTGCTGGGTTCATCGAGCCCATCGAATCCATCTCGACGACAATGGCACGGTAGTAATGCACATGCATCAGGCGACGCATGGCCGTAGTAAGCGGAACATACACCTCATCGTCTTCGTTGCTCACGTCCAGTCCTTGACCCCGCTCAGTCAAGACGCCAACCACGACAAAGGGCACTCGATTGATCCTCAGCCGCTGGCCGACAGGCGAGGAAGTTCCGAACAGATCCAGCGCTACCGTGTGCCCTAGGACAGCAACGCGGGCGCCCCCTCGCTCCTGCACTTGATCGAAAGGCTCACCCTCGAGCACCGGCCAGTCCTTGATCAGGAAGTAATCAGGCTCGCACCCCAGAACGGTCGTGCTCTTTGACAAGTCACCTGCCTTAACCCGAAAGCTGTCCGTGACAACAGCGGAAGACCGCGCGCGAGTGAGAACATCTCTTCGAATCGCAGAGTAGTCACGCTCTACGAGTGTAGTTACCGCGCCTCCCGTACGCGCACGTCCGGCCACCACCCTGCTTTGCTCCGCAGTGATCATGAGCACGTTCGTTCCCATGCGGCGAATCTGATCGAGGATCTGCCTTGAGCCACCCGTCCCGTAGTTGACCGAGCACACCACTCCGCCCACGCCCAGCGCCGCACTCAGCGTCAGCAACGTGGACCGGAATGGGTAACGCGACAGCGTTTGCAATGCGCGCAACACGATACGCAGAGTGCGAGAGATCATCTCAGGAACGCAGTGCCTCAATGGGATCGACGCGCGAAGCCCGCCATGCCGGGTAGAGGCCGAAGACGATGCCGATCGCAAGAGAGAGAACGATGGCCACCGCGAAAGGCTGCCAGATCAGGATCGGCGGCAGCCTCTGCCACCGAGTGACCGCTTGCAGCCCGCTCCAACCCACAACAACGCCCTCCATGCCGCCAGCCACGGAGACGATCACGGCCTCGAAGAGAAATTGCAGAACTACGTCACGCCGCGCCGCGCCCACCGAACGTCGCACGCCGATCTCCTTCCGCCGCTCTGACACCGCGATGGACATCAGACTCATGATCACGACGCCGCCTATGAGCAACGCCATGATGGAGACCCCCGTCAAAATCTTTGCCAGCGTGCTCCCTGCGCGGGTTACATGCCCCATGGTCGCCGCCGGGTTTGTGATGGCAAAATCGTCAAGCGCCTGCGGCTGGATGTGGTGACGCCGCCGCAGGAGCGCTGCCACTGCAGCCGTCGCTTCATTGTTCCGTTCCGGATTGCGCACCTGCGCGATCAGCATGGTCAGGAAGTCACGATGGAACAGCCTGCGGGAAGCCGTGCCAATTGGAATCAGAACCACATTGTCGAGGCTCGCCCCCGCCGGGCCGGCTCCGCGCGACTTCAGCAGCCCGATCACCTCGAAGGGCACGTCTGCAATGCGAATCGTTTTGCCAAGCGCCTCTTCACCGGGAAACATCTGCTTGCTGACGTCAAGACCAAGAACCGCCACGCGCGCCAGAGAATCATTCTGACCGGCAGTAAAGAAGACCCCGTCGGCAACCACTTCCGAGCGCAACGCCAGCCACCTCGGGCTGACCCCGAAAATGGCAGGCGAAGTGCTGCGCTCGCGATACTTCACGTCGATATCAAACGCGTTCTGCACCTCCGCCACCGCTTTGATCTCCGGCAACTCGGTAGCGATCGCGTTTGCGTCTTCGAACGTCAAGGTCGGCGGTACGTTCACCAGCGTGGGCATGCCTCGCGTCCGGCCACCGCCCGGCCGAACGATGATGGCGTCCGATGTGCCAAGCATATTCTTGAAGCGCTGCATGGTTTCACGTTTCGTCGCTTCGCCAAGGGACGAGAGGACGGCCAGCGAGGCAATCCCGACAAGTACGCCCATCATCATCAGGGCAGTCCGCAAGCGGTAACGGCGAAGGCTGCGCATGGCCTGTAACGAGAGTCTTCAAAGATTCAAGGCGCACCTCCTCCCAGGTTCGCTACGCGAGCCCGATCGGAAACCACGATCCCATCGCATAGACACATCTCCCGGGAAGCGTACGCGGCTACCGCATCGTCATGAGTCACTAACAAGATCGTGCGCCCCTCCTGGTAAAGGTTGGTAAGCAATCCCATCACCTCGCTCCCCGCAGCTAAATCGAGGTTGCCGGTCGGTTCATCGGCCAGGATCAGCGCCGGGTTGTTGATCAGCGCCCGAGCCACAGCGACGCGCTGCTGCTCGCCCCCAGAGAGCTCACTCGAAAAGTGGCTCGCCCGCCCCACCAGCCCTACCCGGTCCAGAGCCGCCAGCGCTCTTCTTCGGTCCACCGTGCCCTGGCTGTAGACCATCGGGATCTCCACGTTCTCAAGTGCCGTGGTCCGCGGCAAAAGGTTGAACGACTGAAAGATAAAGCCCACCTTTGCATTGCGTACGCGCGCCAGTTGGCTGTCGCTGTAGCCAGCCACATCTTCTCCATCCAGCCGATAGCAGCCCGCTGTGGGCAAGTCCAGGCAGCCAAGGATATTGAGCAGCGTGGATTTGCCCGAGCCGGACGCGCCGCGCACGACCACAAACTCGCCCGCCGCAATGCAAAATGAAACCGACTGCAACGCCTGCACCACACCGTGTTCGCCCCGCGCGTACATCTTCGAAATACCTTCTAGTTCGATCATGGAACAGCACTCCCATTCGCGGCCTGCGCTTTGGTCGCGCGGTCGATCAGGAGCACGCTGTCGCCCGGCGAGACCCCCTTCCTGATTTCGATCTGCCCTTTCTCTTTGCTTCCCACCGCCACGGGCTTTTTCTCTGGTCCGCGTCTGCCGGTCACGTACACAAACGTCTCATCGCCTTCATGTTCCACAGCCGCCGCCGGCAACCGCAGGGCGTCATGCTGCGCGGTTTGAATGGCCACGTTTGCGGTCATGTCCGGCTTCAGAAAGTACGCATCTCTGCGAATGTCGATCGTGACTTCGTAGTTCACGACACCGGAGACGAGAGTGGCCTTGGGCGCTATGCTGGCCACGACCCCCGGAAAGTCGCGCGATGAGAAGGAGTCAACGGTAAACGTGACGGGGTTGCCGATGCGCACGTTCGCAATGTCCGTCTCGTCCACCATGGCAACCAGTTGCAGCGCCTTGTCGGCAATGATGGTGACGAACGTAGGCGCGGTAAACGACGCCGCGACGGTCTCCCCTTCTTGCGTGGAGACAGAGGCAACCGTGCCGCTGATCGGCGCCCGTATATGCACGTAGTTGAGGTCTACCTTCACCAGATCACGATCCCTCAGCGACTTCTGATACCTTGCTCGCGCTTCTTGCAGCGCGAGTCCGAGATCCAGCTCCTGCTGCATCGGGATCAGGCCTTGCGCAGCGAGTTTCTGGGCTCGCTCGTAGTTTGCGGCCGCTCGCTCCATGCCGGACTGATCCACTGCGTCCTGCGCCTCGGCATCGGCAAGCCGCGCCGCGAGGGTCGCGTCATCAATCTCGGCAATCAGCTCGCCGGCTCGCACATGGGAGCCAACCGTGACATGGAGCTTCTTCACAATGCCGGACACCTGCGAGCCCACTCGAACCTCCGATCCCACGCGCAGCCGCACTGTCCCCGTGGCATTCACCACAGTGGCGATCCTCTGCCGCTCCGCATGCACGATCTCGGAGACAGCTACGCCGGGCCTTCCAGCAGAAGCGCGCACCACGAAATACCACGTCGCCGCGCCGCCGAGCACAACCAGGAGCAGCACTACAAACCGCGAGCGCGTCATCGTCAGCGCTTCTTGTCGAAGACCATGACCACCGGCGCATTCGAACCGCAAACGGACTCAATCGTCATGGTCCTGCCATCTGGCGATAAGGATCGGGTCTCCGTGCGTACGACCTTGGCCCCGCCCGCCACTGCGCTTTGACTGGTCCAGGTCGTCACCAACTTGTTCGCAGCCCATTTGCTCACTGTCTCGCTGGGACCCTCCATGGGAGAATCATTGCTCGCAGGCTTGCCGGTCAGGTCGTAGTGCGTCTTCATCTCCTGGCCGCTGCCCTGAAACGTGCTGATGGACCTCTCGTCTAGCGCGGCATCTGTCTGCTGGATGATGTCCTGCAGCTTCACCTGCGCCATCATGCCGAGGTTCTTGCTCTTCTCGGGGCTGCACTCCCACGCGCCCGCGAAGTCGGGCCGTCTGGTGGCAGCGAGGGCTGCAACCGTCGCTAGACAAACAACAACTAAGACTCCCGATCTCATGTTGCTTCCTCTCTGGTTACGGTGTTCCGGCCAGCAGCACATGCACGCTGGCCAGGGCCAGGATGCCCAGTCCCAACATCAAGTGCGTGCGTTTCGTTAAGTCGCGATTTTCGGACGAACCAATCAGGGCCATCCCAAACAGCACCTGCGCTCCCAGCATCAGCAGCGCTGCAGTGGCAAGCCACAAGCCCGCTAGATTCATCGACTTCATCGGCACGCGTTCCATGGAAAGCCAGGCGTGTGCGCATGTGAGCAGAGGCAGTAGTACACCGAGCACGATATGAGTGCCGCGCAGCATGCGGCGCCTCGCCCCGAAGATGCCGAGCGAAAGCTGAACGATGAGCATCGCTGCCGCCACCCACGCCGTCATTGCTCTGGAGTCCATACGTATGGCTGATCGGGAACTACGTTCCGACCAGTGCAACTTCAGTGTGGAGTCCGTACCTAGGTATAAGGTCAAGCTTTATTTTGCAGGTGTTTTTTCGCGACTCTCCGGGCAGGTGTGGAGGCCGGACAGGTCGCCACCGTAGCAGCTTCCAGCTGCCGCACGATCGAGGTGAGCCGAAGTCCCATGGCACGCAGCGTGCGGGCCTTCTGGTTGATACAAGCCAGGCGCTCGCGGCCAATGGCGAGGATCGCGCTTAGCTCTGCCGGCTTCTGACGCAGAGGAAAGGCCATCGCGGCAACTACGCTGTGCAGATGCAGGATCTGCTTGATCTCTTCCAGCGTGAAACCCAGCTCCTGGTTGCGCTTGATGAACGTCACCTGATCCAGGTCGCTCTTCTCGTACGCGCGATATCCGGAGCTGTTCCGCAAAGGCGCCCGAAGCAAACCGCGGCGCTCATAAAAGCGGATCGTCTGGATGTTTACGGCAGCCTTCTGGGCCAGCTCTCCGATACGCATACCGGTATTCTGAACCCTGTACCTGGGTACAACGCAAGCGACCGCGACCTGGCCTGATCGCCCGGGTAGGGCGCAACCATGGCTGCTGCGTACCGGCCACGGTTCGACATATCCTGCCAGCGCGGGGCTTGATTTGGGCCACTCAGGAGGTATGGCGGGCTCAAAACGAGAAGGCTCACCGCATACCCGGCCCTACCGCCCGCCGAAGCAGCAGCACGTAGGCGGTACAAGAGTGAGCCCCGGTCGTTCGCAGAAGAAAGAAAATTGGTGGAGGCGGCGGGAGTTGAACCCGCGTCCGAAACTGCCGACAACAAAGAGAGGCTCCATGCTCAGTCGCGTTCCAGTGACTTCGCTTTCTACCCTCAGAACGGACAAGGTGAGTAGAACGCTAGCCCGTAGATCTCGTCACCGCGGCCCGGACCTAGCCTTGGCAACCAGCCTGCTGTATGACGTCCATTCAAGGCCCGCAGACAAAGCCTCTCAGGACGGCAACCTAATTAATTAAGCTGCGAGTGCGAATTCAGTGTTGGCAATTCTGTTTTTGCAGGCGATTACGGGTGCCCACACCCCGGCATGCCTCTTTGCCGCTAACACTTCCGTCGAAACCGTGACGCCCCCTGTTCCCTAATTGTAAATCCAAACGCTCAGAGCGCGCTCAGGTCGATCGACTCGTACTCCTTGTGCTCGATCCCAGTCCGGATCTGCGCCGCAGTCTTGCCCATTTTGGTCATCTTGTAGGCAAACGCCTCTTCTTTCGCGCAGGTCGAGCAGATGGCGCCGTGCCTCCCCTCAAAGCAGCTGTGCAGGCTCTGATGGCTCAGCGCCTTGTCGCACCGGCAGTAGCACGGCAGCTGGTAGATCACCCGCTCGACCATCGCGGCCTGCTCGTACACCTTCTTCTGCCATGCATAGCGGA
>DASWUY010000516.1:0-1513 GCA_036401435.1 Acidobacteriaceae bacterium
GACGGTTCGCGCATGGCGATAGTAGGTGCGCATCCAGTAGGCGGGGTCGGCCGAGCCTGCGCTTTCAAGACCGATGCTTTCGGCGGCGGCATCGTCCTGCGCGTGCCAGTCCAGGGTGTTGTTGTCGCGACCGCTGCGGTAGTGCAGAAAGCAGCGGGCGGCGGCCAGGAAGTCAAAGGCGCTGTCAAAGTCGTCTTCGGCAAAGGGCGAGGCGGGCAGGGGCTGTCTCCAGCTGCGAGTGGCCTGCACCTCGGAGAGCAGGAGCAGCCACTCGGCGACATTGTGGTCGCGCAGACCGCCGGGACACTCCTTCAGGTTAGGCTCCAGGTGGAAGATGGTGTTGCCGTAGCGGGCATGACGGGCGCGCGTGGCCTCGACCAGGTTTTCCATCAGCCGGGGCCCGTCTCGCAGGATGGCAGCCGGCAGCAGCTCTGATTCAAAGCGCGTGTAGAGTGCCTGGTCTCCGGTCACGAAGCGCCGGTCGAGCAGCGAGACGACGAACTCGAGGTTGTCGGGATCGAGCCGCTCGCACTCCTTGTAGGTGCGGGTGGCGGGCGAGGCGCGCAGGCCGGTGTCCCACATGGCCTGGGTCATGGCGCGGATGGTGTCGTGCGACTCGCGTTCGACCGACTCCTGGGCGCAGAGAAAAAGCACATCGACGTCGGAGCAGGGGAAGAGCTCGCGGCGTCCGAAGCCGCCCGTAGCCACGAGCGTGAGCGAGGGGGCCGGTCCGCTAGCGGTGAGTTCGGACCAGAGCTGCCGCAGGAGCGACTCGGTATGCTCGGTGCGCAGGCGAATGGCCGCTGCGCCGTCGCCGGTGCGGTCGAAGGTGGAGCGCAGATCGGAGCCTTGTCGCGCGTACTGCTGACGAAGCCGCTGCAGATGTGTGCTCTCCACGGTCATGCGCTCTCTGGGGGTCACGTCTTCGGGCTAGCGGTTCGATGCAGGAGGCCGGCGGGCGTTCAGGGTGCGATCTCAAAACGGCAGAGCGGGCGGCCGACGGGAGGCTGCAGGCTCAACTGAAGCAGCAGGCGGAGCAGAACGCAGGGCGCATCCGAGGGGCTGAGCGGGGCCGGCTCTGCCCCGGGTCACAGTGCGGTCGAACCGCGCTCGTCGTTGCGAATGCGGATGGCCTCGTCGATCTTCGAGATGAAGATCTTCCCGTCGCCGATCTTGCCGGTGCGTGCCGCGCCGAGGATGGCCGCGACGGCCTTTTCCACCAGTTCATCGGGCACCACGATCTCAAGCTTGATCTTCGGCAGCAGGTCCACCGTGTATTCGCGCCCGCGATAAAACTCCGTGTGCCCCTTCTGCCGGCCATGGCCTCTGGCTTCGAGGATGGTCATGCCTTCCACGCCCACTTCGAGCAGTGCGTCCTTGACTGAGTCGAGCTTGGACGGCTGGATAATAGCCTCTATCTTCTGCATTCTCCCGTTCCTGACCAGGCGATGACGCCCGAGGGCCTTTAGAGTATCAGGCGGCGAAATCGTAGCCTTCTTCGCCGTGTTGTGTG
>DASWUY010000517.1:0-8910 GCA_036401435.1 Acidobacteriaceae bacterium
AAGGCCGGCACCATTGAGAACCTGACCGTCGTCAGCGGCCCGCCGATGTTGGCCCAGGCAGCGCTCGATGCGGTGAGGACGTGGCGGTACAAACCCTACCTCTTGAACGGCGAGCCGGTCGAGGTGCAGCCCCAGGTAGCAGTGACGTTCAGCTCCGGCGGCTAACCCCGGGGAGTTTCCCGCAGGTGGGGCCGGCAGCGGCCTCACTCCACACACATTCTTCCGGCGCTCGCTTGTGTGCCGGGCATGCACTTCTCAAACTTCCCAGGAGGAAAGACCTCAGTGATTCTCGCTCACGCTATCTCGCACCTCGTCGCCAACCCGGCTGCCTTCGCTTTCTTTTTCCAGGACCAGGCCGCAGGCGGCGCAACCGACTTCTCCCCCATGGGTCTGTGGGGCAACATGGGATGGCTCGCCCGCGCCGTCGTCATCCTGCTCTTCATCATGTCCATCTGGTCGCTGGCCGTCATCATTGACCGGGCCCTCTACTTCAACGCAGCACGCAAGCAGTCGCGCGAGTTCGCTCCCCGGGTGGCGGGCGCCCTGCGCGAGAACAAGCTGGACGAAGCGATCAAGGTAGGCGACCGCAACAAGAAGTCGCACCTGGCAGAGGTCGTCACGGCCGGCCTGCAGGAGTTC
This sequence comes from Acidobacteriaceae bacterium, assembly GCA_036401435.1. GTDB lineage: Bacteria > Acidobacteriota > Terriglobia > Terriglobales > Acidobacteriaceae > EB88. Next base: position 640 of record DASWUY010000517.1, read on the forward strand.
CGCAACTATGGCTCCGGCGGCGCCATCACGGTCGAGCAGATTGAAAGCTCCAAGCGCGCGCTTGAGCGTTCTGAAGCCATCGTGCACGCCAAGCTGAAGCGCGGCCTCTCCGGCTTGGCCACCATCGGGTCCACGTCGCCGTTCGTTGGGCTGTTCGGCACGGTAGCCGGTATCTTGAAGGCCTTCCAGGAGATCGCCACGCAGAAGACCCCTGGTATCGGCGCAGTCGCCGGCGGTATCTCAGAGGCGCTGGTGACGACGGCCTTCGGTCTGCTGGTCGCCATTCCCGCCGTAATGACGTTCAACTACTTCACTTCGAAGGTAGAAGCCTTCGACGTGGAGATGGACAACTCGGCCTCTGAGCTGCTGGACTACTTCATCAAGCAGAATCGCCGGTAGACACGCACCCGCGCCTTCCAGGCGAGGCGGGGCACGCCGGGCGCGCAGCACAGGGCTGCGCGCCCGGCCAACAGAAGGCAGGAGCGCATCACATGGCATTGGTAATCAGGGACGAAGGCAAGAAGGTCAACTCCAACATCAACGTGACGCCGATGGTGGACGTGATGCTGGTGCTGCTGATCATCTTCATGGTCATCACGCCGATGCTGACGCAAAAGGTGAACGTGACGCTGGTGCAGACCAACAACGCGGTCACCATGGATGAGGCGAGCAAGGAAGACGCGGTCATCATCGCCGTGACCAGGGACAGCAAGATCTTCCTGGGCCAGGACCAGACCACGATTGAGCAGCTGGGCAGCCAGGTGAAGGATCGCCTGGAGAACAAGCCAAGCAAGATGGTGTTTTTCCGCTCCGATGCGCGGGCGCACTATGGCTCGGTTGAGGACGCAATTGACGCGGTGCGTACCGCGGGCGTAGAAGAGGTCGGTCTGCTGACCGAGCAGCGTATCGGCGCGGCTGGCGGGCAGTAACGCCCGCAGGCTCACCTTTTAGACACACAGGATCTTTCCAGCAGAAATGAGGAACTGACGTATGGCAATGGGTGGAGGTACAGGGCCTGGCGGACTGAACGCCGATATCAACGTGACCCCCCTGATCGATGTGCTGCTGGTGCTGCTGATCATCTTTATGGTGATCGTGCCGGTTACCCCGAAGGGGCTCGATGCGATGGTGCCGCAGCCGCCGAAGGACAAGACCGCGCCGCCGAATGAGCGCACGATCGTGGTGCAGGTGCAGGGCGCGGCCGGCGGTGTGCCAACCTACAAGATCAACGAAGACGCGGTAAACAAGAGCGACCTGCGCAACCGGCTGGACGCCATCTACGCGCCGCGCGCGACCAAGATCATGTTCGTCAAGGGGGATCCAAATCTCAACTTCTCCTCGGTCGCCGACATTGTCGACATCGGCCATGCTGTGGGAGTAGACCACATCGGGTTGATCACTCCGAAGATAGAAGCCGGGCAGTAGGTGCGTGCGGGGCGGAACGCATTGCGCGTCCGCCAAAAGCGATTACAATCACAGCGCGGAGAAATTCGCCCCCGGATGGCTCTGGGGTTACCCTCCAGGGCGCGTACTGCCTATAGCTGGGCCAGACCTGGCGATCGAATGGAGACGAGATACAGAATGAATCGAATCGCACGTGTTCCGGTGCTGGCCGCAGCAGCCCTGTCGCTGATGCTCTGCTCTGCCGGGTGCAAGCGTCTTGAGGCCCGGGATCAGCTGAACAAGGGAGTCCAGGCCTACAAGGCGGCCAAGTATGAAGAGGCGATCGGCCACTTCCAGCGGGCTGTGAACCTGGACCCGACCTACCCCATGACGCGCATTTACCTGGCCACCGCCTACATGCAGCAGGTGGTGCCGGACCTGACCACCCCTGAGAACCTGAAGAATGCCAAGCTGGCCATCGACAGCTACCAGCAGGTGCTGCAGGAGCATCCGAACGACATCAACAGCCTCAAAGGCATTGCCAGCCTCTACATGAGCATGGACAAGTTTGATGAGGCGAAACAGTGGCAGATGAAGGTGCTCTCGGTGGACCCGCAAAATGCCGAGGCCGCCTACACCATCGGCGTCATCGACTGGCGCCTGGCCTACAAGAATGCGGTCAGCCTGCTCAAGGGAGCCGGCCTGCAGGATGGAGGCGATGGCAATCCCAAGGCTCCCAAGGGGCTCTGCCAGAGCATCCAGCAGCAGAATACGGCTGTAGTCGCTGAGGGCCTCAAGTTCCTGAACATGGCCGTGCAGGTGCGCCCTACCTACGATGACGCCATGAGCTACCTCAACCTGATGTATCGGCGCCAGGCAGACCTTGAGTGTGGCAACGACGCCGCGCGCAAAAGCGACCTGGCCCAGGCGGACACCTGGCGCGAGAAGGCCATGGGCACGCGCAAGTCGAACGAGGAAAAGAAGGCAGCGGCGGCCAGCGGCGGTATTGTGATGGACCAGACCAAGTAAGCGCTCCACCTGACAGCAGCAAAGGCCCGGCCACCCGGCTGGGCCTTTGCTTTTTCCCGGCCTTGAGGCGTCCCCGCCGCTTCAGGGCTTTAGCGCGATCCGCATGCCCTCTCGCCAGCTCTCGTACGCAGCATCCAGCACGCGCTGGTTGGCCAGCCCCTCTGCACCCGGAGCAAGGTATGGCGCGCCGCCCGCGAGCGACAGGGCAAAGCTGTCCAGCATGCGGCTGAAGGCGTCCGCATTCGAGATCAGCTCGTCCGCAACCACCCCGGCCGGCTCCCGAAGCACCAGGTGTACCGGCTGGTCGACCGTCATCGCGTTTTCGCAGATCACAACCCCGGCCGAGCCGGTGACCTCAACCAGGCTGCGGTACTGTGCCTGCCCGCTCACCGTCACAGCGGCCAGGGCCCCGGAGGCGAACTCGAGCGAAAGCACGGCGCGGGTTTCAAGCGGTGCCGCACCGTGCTCAGGGTACGCAAGCGTAGTAACGCCACGAATCGAGGAGGCAGGCTGATCGAGCACGAAGCACAGCGCGTCGATGCAGTGGATCCCAACATCGCCAATGGGCCCGCCGCGGGCCAGTGCCGGGTCATGGATCCAGGTGCGTGGGCTGCGCGCCGTCTCGTAGGAGAACTGGGCGTGCGCCGTGTCCGGTGTGCCGACCCGGCCTTCGCCGATCCACCGCCGCATGCGGGCCAGCGACGCGTTGTAGCGCATGTTCTGTGCGACACCAAGGACCACGCCTGCGGCCGTCGCCGCAGAGAGCATCTGCCCAACCTCGCCAAGGCTCATGGCCAGCGGCTTCTCACACAGCACCGGCTTGTGGTGCCTGAGAGCGAGCAGCACGTGCTCCAGGTGCAGCGCGTCGGGCGACGCGACGAAGACCGCATCGATCTCCGGCGAAGCGCAGAGCTCCTCAGGGGTCTCGAAGACCAGCGGCACGTCGAAGTCGCGCGCCGCCTCGGCTGCCTTGGCCGCATCGCGCCGCCACAGTCCATGCAGCCTGGCGTGGCTGGCGCCGCGAAAGGCAGGCACCAGGCGCTTGGCAGCATGCAGACCAAAGCCGAGGATGCCGTATCGTGTGCTGGGTCGGTCGGTCAACAGGTCTCCCGGGGCGCTTCGGTCCTTTGCGTGCCGATGGCCGCACCCACCGCTCGCCCCGTGCACACCAGGGCGCTGCAGGGGGCAGGGGCCTACTGCGCGCCGTTCTTGAAGACCTCTTCCGCGTAGTAGTTTTCCACCTTGGCCTGGTCGCGCAGCATCTCGAGGTAAGCATTCTTCAGCAACTGGGAGCGCGAGTCGCGCAGCTGCTGGCGGATATGCTGCTGCACGCGCGGGTCGCTCAGGTCCCGCTGCCCCGCCACCTCTTTGTCCACCAGGCGAAAGAGCTGGTAGCCAATGGCCTTGCGGGTGTTCGGGTCCAGCAGCGGGAGCACGTCGGTGATCTGCCCGGCATTCAACTTTTGCACAGCGCTATAGACCTCCGGGTCGCCATGCAGCTGCGACTCGGTGACAAAGCCCATGTCGCCGCCGCTCGACGCATTGTCAGGCCGTTCGGAGAAGTTGGCCGCGAGCGTGCCGAAGTCTTCCCCGCTCTCCAGGCGCGTGTGCAGCATGTCGATCTTTTTGCGGGCCTCGGCGTCGGTCGATGCCTTGCTGTTCTGCAGGTTGCTGCCCGGCTGCTGCTGCGGCGGCGAGGTGTTGGTGACCACGATCTGTGCCAGGTGATAGGTCGGCTCCGACAGGTTGTACTCACCCTTGTTGGCGTTAAAGTAGTTGTTGATGTCGGCATCGGTGATGTTGATCTTGGAGTTGATCTCCTTGTTGAAGAGCTTCTCCGTGGTGCGGTTGCGGCGGATGTCGCGCTTCAGATCGTCAAGAGTCAGATGCTTGGCGGTCAGCCGCTTGTCAAACTCCTCCTGCGTAAACGGCGCCTTCATCTCGCTCACCTGGCCGTCCACTTCTTCGTCGGTTGCCGTCAGGTTGAGCTTGGCCGCGCGCTGCGCCAGGATCTCTTCGTCGATCAGGTCGTGGATGATGTTCAGCCGCAGGATGTCGGCCTGCTCTTTCGAGGGCTTCTGGCGGGAGTCGCCGAGGTTGTTCTGAAATAGCACTTCCACATCCTTCTGCAGGATGGGTTTGCCGTTCACGCGGGCCACTGCGTCCGCAGGGTGCGTGCGCGCGCAGCCGCCCAGCGTCAGGGCCAGGGCGAGAGCGATGGCGGCCCGGCGGCCGGGCAGGGTTACAAAGGCGTTCGGGTTCGTAGGGTGCAACAGCGTCTCCTTGTTAGGTCTTACCACGCGCGGCTGCATCGTGCCACCTGTCTTGGAGGTTGGACGGCCCCAGGGCGCGCAAGGCTAGCGCGAAAAGGCGCGCCGCCCTCTATGCTGCGCGTCGCGGACCCCTCAGCGTGCAAAGTAGCGCGGCTTTGTCGCCTGTGCCCCGGGCGCGGCGGCCTGCCATGGATTGTAGTGCGCGGCGAAGTCGGCGCGATCGCCGGTGGGCGGGTGCGTGTAGCTCCACCACACCACGAAGCGGTTTGGATCAGGGTCTTCCAGCCACACCCTGCCTAGCCGGTTTGAGTCCAGCACCTCGACCGCCTGCGGGTCGCTCACCAGCCCGTGAATCACCTCCTGGCCGTAGACATCGGCCTGGTGCTCCTCCATGCGGCTGAAGGAGTTGGCCAGGGGCTCGGCAAGGAAGCCCAGTATGGTGGCCAGCAGCAGCAACAAGCCGAGCGAAGACCAGTCCGCAGGGTTCGGGTCGATGTGCCATTGCTCCCCGTGCGCGCGGATGGCAGCACGCAGCAGGCGAAAGGCGATCCAATAAAAGACCAGCAGCAGGGCAGCCGAGTAGAGCATCCCCTTCCAGATGTGGCCCAGCACGTAATGCCCCTGCTCATGCCCGTAGATCGAGAGCAACTCGTCGGTGGACATGGGTGGACCCCCGCCGGCGGTCGAGGCCGGCGAGCCGGGCAGCGTCGTGTCCCACACCACCACTCGCTTCGAAGCACCAAAGCCGGTCACATAGGCGTTCATGCCCGTCGAGCGGCGCGAGGCGTCCATGACAAACATGCGCGATGCAGGGATGCTGAGGCCTCCGCGCGCGACTACCCGCTGCAGCTGCGCCACCACCGCCGGGTCCCGCTGGGCAAGCGGCGTAAAGTGGTTGAAAAACGGATCGATCAGCAGCGGCGCGAGGAAGACGCCAAGCACCATGAAGGGCAGCGTCGCCAGCCAGAACCAGAACCATGCCCAGGTGCCCGTCGCACGCAGCAGCACATAGAGCGTCGCGAGCACCAGCGTGCCCAGCCCCAGCATCAGCAGGGTACCCTTGGCCCAGTCGGCCGCCCACCCGGCCCAGCCTTCGATGGACAGGTGGTAGAGAAGCGAGACATGGTGCCCCAGCATTTCCGCGGGCAGGTTGATCAGGGCCAGCAGCAGCAGCCAGATGGGCGCGGCGATCAGCCCCTGCACAAACGGCCGCCGCACCCGGCCGCCACTCAGGCGCTGGCCCAGCAAAGCGATACGCTCTCCCCATCGCCCCCGCACGAGCAACGCGAGCACCAGCACCGACCAGCCCACACTGCCGAAGTAGAGCGCATCGCGCGCGGAGGCAAGTGCCCGTGCCCTGGCCAGCAACTCCGGCGGCAGTGCGTAGGCACGTGCCGCGATGCAGGCGGCGCCCTGGTGCGCGATCGGGACGAACATCCCTGCACTGTAACCGAACGCACTCAGTATCACCAGGCAGCTGCCGCAGGACCACTCCCGTAGCTGATATTCATCCGCAGGTAATGAAAGCGATAGCCTGCGGTTGCTAGAAATGGCACCGGAGGAGTTATGAAGCCATCCTTGTTGTCCATCGCCACGACCGCACTTGCCCTTTCCCTGATCAGTTCTCCCCTTGTCACTGCGGCACAAAGCTCCATGCCTGCAAACAGCCCTATCAAGCACGTGCTGCTGCTGAGCGTAGATGGCATGCACGCTGTGGACCTGTTCAACTGCACCCATGGCGTAGCAGGCGCGAATGGGGGCGAGCCGTACTGCCCGAATCTGGCCACCCTGTCGCAGACCGCCATCAATTACGTCGCTGCTCAGACCTCCAAGCCTTCTGACTCATTTCCGGGCCTGATGTCGATTGTGACGGGCGCGACCCCGAAGACGATGGGCATCTACTACGACGTGGCCTACGACCGGTCGCTTGATGCGCCTGCACTCACCACCGGCAATGGTCTCGCCGCCGGCCCCTGCACTCCATACGGCGTGCCTACCGGGACCACGACCGAGTACGAAGAAGGCATTGATCTTGACCAGACCAAGCTGAATGGCGGCGCCCCTGGCGCAGCGCTGACCGACGGCGGCATCGCCTCGATCGATCCAAAGAAGCTGGTGCGCGATCCGGCGGCGGGCTGCGCTCCCGTCTACCCTGCCAACTTCGTCCGCACCAACACCGTGTTCGGCGTCATTCATGCGGCAGGCGGCTACACAGCCTGGAGCGACAAGCACCCCGCCTACTCGTCTGTAGCTGGCCGCGGGGGCGTTCTTGACGACTTCTACGCGCCGGAGATCAACTCGAGCGTAATCGCTCTGCCTGGCGTGACGACCCCTGATGGTGCATCCTGCGCCACCATCCGTGACACGGCTGCTGACCTGACCGCCTGGACCAACAGCTTTGACAACATCCAGTGCTATGACACGCTCAAGGTCAACGCGATCCTGAACGAGATCGCAGGCAAGACCCACAACGGCGCATCGGCGACGATGCCGAACCTCTTTGGCATGAACTTCCAGGCAGTCAGCGTCGGCCAAAAGCTGATCGAGAAAACCGTCGGCACCGGCGGATACCTGAACGCGCGGGGCGTTCCGGGAGCGGAGTTGCTCAAGGAGTTCGAGTACGTCGACAACTCGATTGGGCAGATGGTAAGCGCCCTCAAGCAGGCCGGCCACTATGACGACACGCTGATCATCGTGACCGCCAAGCATGGCCAGTCCCCGATTGACCCGAACCTGTACAAGGCTACGCCAGGCAAGTCAGGCACCGGTACGTCGCCGGCCACCCTGCTGGCCAGCGTCCTGCCTGCTTCCGAGTCCCCGAACACCGCTGGCGGCATTGGACCGACGGAGGATGATATCTCGCTGCTGTGGCTGCAGCAGGGCGCCAGCGTCAAGTCCGCTGTAGAGATCCTGGAGAGCAATGCAGCCGCGATCGGGCTGGGCGAGATTTACTACGGGCCGACCTTGGCACTGAACTACAACGTGCCGGGCGACAAGCCAGGCCAGGACCCGCGTACGCCCGACATCATCGTGACGCCGAACGTGGGCGTGACCTACACCGGCAGCGCGAAGAAGCTCGAAGAGCATGGCGGCTTCTCGCATGACGACACGAACGTGCTGCTGCTCTTGTCCAACCCCTATGCCACGCCGTTTACCTTCTCCTCGCCGGTGGCCACCGCGCAGATCGCACCCACGATCCTCAAGGTGCTGGGGCTCTCCCCCTACGCGCTGGACGCAGTCAAGCTCGAGGGCACGGCCGTGCTGCCAGGCGTGGCCGAGGAGTTGAGCGGGGTTCAGTAAACACCTGACGCCTGCGGTCGTCAAAGGCTTCACGACAGCTTGCAGGTTCACGCAGGTTCACAAGAGAGGGCCTCCATCCCATCCGCATCCTCAAGGCCCCCTTTTCTTTGAGCTCCAGCAGGTTTGCCCGCAGCGTGTAGGCATGCGTCACCAGCATGGCTATTCTGTCACTGGGCGCGGGCCTGATCAGTGCTTCACCTTCCAGCTGCTGCTGCCCGCTTTGGACAGGAGCAGCCGGCCCTCGGCCGCGTCTACCGCCTGCAGGTCAATGCTCGGCGGATACTCG
>DASWUY010000518.1:0-4649 GCA_036401435.1 Acidobacteriaceae bacterium
GGTGTCGCAGGCGGGGCGGCCGGACGATGGGACGGACACGGGCGGGTTTGGCAACACGGAATATTTTGTCGACCTGAAGCCGAAGGATGCGTGGCGGCCGGTGTTTCACGAAGACAAGGAAAGGCTGATCGCGGCGATGAACCGCGAGGTCGAGAAGCTGCCGGGGGCGGTGTGGAACTTTTCGCAGCCGATTGAGGACAACGTAGGGGAGACGGTCAGCGGGCTGAAGGGTGGGAGCGGCGCGAAGCTGTACGGCGATGACCTGAAGGTGCTGGAGGAGAAGGGAGAAGAGATCACGGACGTGCTGGCCGGGGTGCGGGGGATACGCGACCTGGGGCTGTTCCGGAACATCGGGCAGCCGAATTTGAACTTCAGCATAGACCGGCTGCAGGCGGCGCGTTTCGGGATCAACGTGGCGGATGTGCAGGACGCGATTCAGACGGCCGTGGGCGGGAACGCGGTGAGCCAGGTGCTGCAGGGAGAGGAGCGCTACGACGTGGTGGTGCGCTACCAGGCGCCGTATCGCGAGAAGAAGGAGGCGATTGACGCGATCCGGCTGCTTTCGCCATCGGGCGAGCGGGTGTCACTGGCGCAGCTGACGAAGCTCGAAGTGACGGACGGGGCCTATGACATCTATCGCGAGAACAACCAGCGGTATATCGGCGTGCGATACAGCGTGCGGGGGCGGGACCTGGGCAGCACGGTGGAGGAGGCGATCCGGGAGGTGGGGCGGAAGGTGCAGTTGCCGAAGGGGTACCACATTGAGTGGGCGGGGGAGTACCAGAGCGAGCAGCGGTCGTCGAAGCGGCTGAGCGTGATCCTGCCGGTGACGGTGCTGGTGATCTTCATCATTCTGTACAGCATGTTCCGGTCGGCGAAGTGGGCGATGCTGATCCTGGCGGTGGTGAGCCTGGCGCCTCTGGGGGGGATGCTGGCGCTGCTGGTGACGGGGACGCACTTCAGCGTGTCGTCGGGGGTGGGGTTCCTGGCCTTGTTCGGGGTCTCGGTGCAGACGGGCGTGATCATGCTGGAGTACATCAACCAGCTGCGGGCGCGGGGCAGGAGTGTGGAGGATGCGGCGGTCGAGGGAGCGGTGCTGCGGCTGCGTCCGATCCTGATGACGATGCTGGTGGCGTGCTTCGGGCTGGTGCCGGCGGCGTTGTCGCATGCGATCGGCTCGGACTCGCAGCGGCCGTTTGCGATTGTGATTGTGGGGGGCCTGGCGACGGCGCTGGTGATGAGCCTGGTGCTGCTGCCCACCCTGTATGTGTGGGTGGCGCGCGAGGGAGACCGGCTGCCGGCGGTGGAGGTGGCGAGTGAGGGGTAGGCGGGCGGGTGTGGTGGTGTTGCTGCTGCTGGCCTGGGGGGTCAGACCGGGCGGGGCGCAGTCGCCTGCGGGGACCGCGCAGCCGGACGGGCCGGGGACGTCGCAGGGGCGGTACGATGCGGCGGGCCAGTTGCCGGCCGCGCCGGGCCAAGTGCCCACTGCATCGGGCCAAGTACCCACTGCGCCCGGCCAGTTGCCCACCGCACCGGGCGCCCAGGTACCGGGACCGCGGCCTGGCCAGTTGCCGGCGGCCCCGCCTGTCCCTCCGCCATCGGTGCGGATCACGCTTGAGGATGCGGTGCAGATGGCGCTGGCGCATAACCACACCTTGCTGGCCAGCCGCACGACGATCCAGCAGAACCAGGCACAGGAGATTACGGCGCATTTGCGTCCAAACCCGACGCTGACGGCGGACTGGGAGTATCTGCCGTTTTTCACGCCGGGCTCGTTTACGGGAGACTACCTGCACGACTCGAGCGAGGCGGACCTGGGGCTGAGCTACCTGCACGAGCGCGGGCAGAAGCGGGAGCGGCGCTACCAGGCGGCGAAGGATGCGACAGCGGTGACGCGGTCGCAGGTGGCGGACGGGGAACGCGGGCTGACCTTCCAGGTGGCGACGCTGTTCACGAACGTGCAGATTGCGGAGTCGACGATCGAGCTGGCGGAGGAGGACCTGAAGAGTTTTCGAAACACGGTCGAGATCGCGGAGCTGCAGTTTCAGAAGGGCGCGATCTCGGAGAATGATTCACTGAAGATCAAGCTGCAGCTGTTGCAGTTTGAGGGGGATCTGGGCTCGGCGCGGCTGGCCCGGGTGCAGGCGCTGTCTGATCTGCGGCAGGCGCTGGGGTATGAGTCAGTGCCGCCGGACTACGACGTAGGGGGCAACTTCGACTACCTGCCGTACACGCTGAACCTTGACGACCTGAAGCAGAAGGCGCTTGCGAACCGGCCGGACCTACGGGCGGCGGCGGAGGGGGTGACGGCAGCGGGGAGCCAGATCGCGCTGGCGCGGGCGAACGGCAAGCAGGATGTGACGCTGTCGGCGAATTACTCGCACGTGAACGGGATCAACGCGGGGACGCTGCTCGTGAGTGTGCCGCTGGCGATCTTCAACCGCAACCAGGGGGAGATCGCGCGCACCCGGTACGCGCTGACCCAGGCCGAGCAGCAGAAGGACGCGGCGAGCGGACAGGTGCTAACGGATGTGAAGGATGCGTACGAGAACCTGCAGTTTACCGACCAGGTGGTGAAGCTCTACCGGGGGCAGTACCTGGACCTGTCGCAGAGGAGCCGGGAGATCAGCGAGTACTCCTATCATCGCGGGGCGACGAGTTTGCTGGACTTTCTGGATGCGGAGCGGACCTACCGGGCGACGCAGTTGGGATATCGGCAGGCGCTGTCGTCGTACCTGCTGGCGGTGGAGCAGCTGCGGGAGGCGGTGGGGACGCGCAGCCTGCCGTGATAGGGAGAGCGTGCGCGGTGTAGCATGGGGGGTATGAAGGCGAGCGCGGCGATCCCGGGTGTGCTGGTGCTGCTGGCCTGCTGGTGCTTGGCGTTTGCATGTATGACGCGATGTGAGCTGAAGGGCATGGCGCAGGGTGGCTCGCCCGGCATGGGCGCGATGCATGGCTGCTCCATGCCGGGATGCGCTGGCGCTGTGGCGGGAGTGGGCAGCGGCTGTGAGCGCGGGGTGTGCGGAGCGGTGGCTGCGAGTGGCTGGAGCCGCGTGGCCGCCGTGGAGCAGGACGCGATTGAGGGCGCGGCGGTTGGCGCGGTGTCTGTGGTGCTTTCTGTGGGAAGCGCGACGCGGGTGAACCCTCACCCGGGAGTGCGAAGGCGTCCGCCTGCGGAGATGCAGTTCCGGGTGTAGAGGCGGGCGGCCGGTCTGGCTGATTTTCCCTGCTGTTTCTTGGGCTGTGAGCGTGTTTGAGGGTCTCGATCCGAGTGGATCGGAGCCGCCGCTTTGACGGGCCTGCTGTGGGCGTTGTGTCTCCTGTGGAGTTCCTCTCGGATGTGTCCTTCTTTTTCGCTCTTGGGGCAGGGTGTTTTCCTGCTGTGCCTGTTGTCGCCTGGTGCGTTGGCGGAGGGGCAGGCGAGCATGCCGGGAATGCCGGGCATGCAGAAGATGGCGAGTGACATGGCGGCGCCGGCGGACATGGTGGAGGCAATTGAGCACCATGCTTCGTCAGGCACGAGCCTTGAGCCCAACTCAACCCCGACGCCGATGCTGATGCGGCAGACGGGGGCGTGGATGGTGATGTTGCACGGAAACGTCTTCCTGAACGAGACCCAGCAGACGGGGCCGCGGGGGGCGGACAAGTTCTTTTCGACGAACTGGCTGATGCCGATGGCCGAGCGAGCGGTAGGGCCGGGGCAGCTGACGGTGCGGGCGATGCTATCGCTCGAGCCGGGGACGGTAACCGGGGAGCGGTACCCGCTGCTCTTTGAGCAGGGTGAGACGGCGTATGGGAGGCCGATCGTCGATGGGCAGCATCCGCATGACCTGTTCATGGAACTGGGGGCGCTGTATGACGTGCCGGTGGGGGAGCGGGGGCTGCTGAGCGTTTACGTGGCTCCGGTGGGGGACCCGGCGATTGGGCCGACTGCGTATCCGCACCGGGCGTCGGCGTCGGAGGACCCGTTGGGGACGCTGGGGCACCACCAGGAGGACTCAACGCACATCGCCGATGACGTGGTGACGGTGGGATGGACGGAGGGGAGGGTGCGGGTGGAGGGGAGCGGCTTTCATGGGCGGGAGCCGGACGAGCACAGGTGGAACGTGGACCAGGGGAGGATCGACTCCTGGGCGGCGCGGATGACGGTGCAGCCGGGCGAGGACTGGAGCGGGCAGTACTCGTATGCGCGGATCCGGAGCCCGGAGGCGTTGTTTGCGGCGGAGGACCAGGAGAGGATGACGGCGTCTGCGATGTACAACCGGGTGCTGGGTCCACGGGGGAACTGGGCGAGCACGGTGGTGTGGGGGCGGACGCGGTCGCTGGGCGGCGGGGGGAAGGAGAACAGCTACCTGGTGGAGTCGACGCTCCAGTTCAAGGGGCGCAACCGGGTGTGGATGCGCGCGGAGAATGCGGGGCGGACGAACGAGCTGCTGGTGGGCGAGCGGGCGGTGCCGGCGGGCTTTGTGGAGCGGCCGCTGACGCATGTGCAGGCGTACACGGCGGGGTATGACCGGGAGCTGCGAGGGGTGCGGTGGCTGGGCATGGCGGTGGGGGCGCAGGGAACCGGGTACGGGGTGGGGGCGCCGCTGGTGGGGGCCTACGGGCGCGACCCGGTGGGCGTGAACGTGTTTGTGCGGCTGCGGCCG
>DASWUY010000519.1:0-8813 GCA_036401435.1 Acidobacteriaceae bacterium
AGTTCCGCACCCTTGACTCGCACTGCCGGCGCTGCCGCAAGCCCCTTGAAGTGGAAGAGCCGGAGCCGCAGCAGCTCTCGCTCGTCGCCGCACCCGCACACCCATCTGCTCCGGCTAAGAGCTCGCTCGCTAGCGCTTCGATCGACGTCGCCAAGGCCGTGCGGGATCTGCGTCACGCGCGCAACCTCAGCCAGCGTCAGCTCGCGCTCCGCATGCAGGTGCCCCGTACCTACATCTCCAAGATCGAGAACGGCAAGGCCGTTCCCACGCTCTCCTCGCTCCAGCGCCTGGCCACGGCGCTTGAGGCCCAGCTCTGCGACCTGCTCCAGGATGCGCGCGGACGCCGGCAGGACGCCCTTGTCTCGCTCCTCGCCGACCCCTTCTTCGAGGAGCTGCTGCCGCTCGTCGGCCGCCTCACCGCCTACCATCGCTCCGTCTTCCTGAACCATGTACGCGACATGGCGTCCGGTCGGCGTACCGTCTCGCTGGCCTGATTCCACGCCCGCTCGCGCCCGCTGCCGTCGCATGCCCGGCTGCCTTGTCGCGCCGTTGCGGGTATATTAGGGTCAGTCGGAGAGGGGTTTGCCGTTGCCCGATGCGCAGCCCAGCCGCGTGCATGAACTACCCGAGGACGAGCGCGCGCTCTACCAGCGCCTGGACCCCGGCAGGCTGCCACGACACGTCGCCATCATAATGGACGGCAATGGCCGCTGGGCCGGCAAGCGCAGCCTCAAGCGCTTTCTCGGCCATCAGCAGGGCGCCGAGTCGGTGCAGTACGTGGTGGAAACCGCCTCCCGCATCAACCTCCCCTGGCTCACCCTCTACGCCTTCTCGCTCGAGAACAACCTCCGCCGGCCACGCCTTGAAGTCAGCTTCCTTATGCGCCTGCTCTCGAGCTACCTCAGCAACAACGTGCAGCGCATGAACGACAACAATGTGCGCATCGCCTACATCGGCCGCACCCATGAGCTGCCCGGCGAGGTGCGCGAGCGCATGCAGTGGGCAGCCGACGCCACCTCCCGCAACACCGGCACCACGCTCACGCTGGCCCTCAACTACGGCGCGCGTTCTGAGCTCGTCGACGCCTTCCGCACCCTCGCACTCGAGCTCCAGGCCCAGGGCCGCAGCCCCCATGATGTGACTGAGGAGGACGTGGAGCGGCACCTCTACACCTCCCACATGCCCGACCCCGACCTGCTCGTGCGCACCTCGGGCGAAATGCGCATCTCCAACTACCTTCTCTGGCAGATCGCCTACACCGAGATCTTCGTCACGGACCGCCTCTGGCCTGACTTCCGCGGCATCCACCTGCTCGAGGCCATCGCAGACTACCAGCGCCGCGAACGTCGCTACGGCGGCCTCGGCGACGGGACCGAGTCAGACGACATCGGCTCGCTCCCCGCCAACGTGCTCGTGCAGCGCTAGCCCCCGCGACGCCTGTACGCTGTTCAAGACTTCCTGTAAGCGGGCGAGTCTCACGTAGCTGGCCGTCAAGAGTGCCTGCGCAACGCACTGATCGGATCACCAACCGGGGACTTGCGCCTTGACGGCTGAGCAGTGATGCAAACGTCTAGTGGGGAGTAGCACCATCGCATCAAGGGTGAGTGCCGGTACAGGCGTGACGAGAGCATCGCATCGCAATTTCAGCACAGGAGGAATCATTGGAATACGTCGTTGGGATCGATAGGGAACGCAGACTCACCGCATCGCCGTAATGGATAGGGATGGGCGAGTGATCGAGCAGTTCAACGCAGAACATAGTGGTGAAGGCCTCATAGTTCTGGTTAACAAACTCAAACAACGGACCGAGTGTGATCCGCTTTGGTGGCGATTGGCATTGAGGTCGCCTGGGGCGCTCTTGTTGAAACTCTCGTCGAAAGTGGCTTTTCTGTGTTCTCGATCAATCCCAGGCAAGTAGACCGCTTTCGTGACCGTTTCACCGTCGCTGGAGCAAAGGACGACGCCCGAGACGCTCTGGTGCTGGCCAGCTCCCTGCTCGCGGACAGGCACAGTTACAAGCGAGTGGACATCGACTCGCCTGATTTGCTTCGGTTGCGAGAGCTTTCCCGCTTCCAGGACGAGCTGAAAGCCGAGCTCAGACGCGCGACCAACCGTTTCAACGCATTCTCAAGGCGAACCGCATCCGAAAACTTACAGCGGACGAGGTGCTTCCGGCATTGAAGACCGCGCCGCTAACCCCGACTCCAGGTGCAGCCGAGGCGGCCTGCGAGCATGTTCTGCTCTTGCTTCCTCTCCCGGTCTAGAACTCGTTCCAGAGGTACTGGTTATAGACCTCGTGATGAAACTGCACCTCGCTCGGCTTGACGAAGGTGCCCAGCAGCCTCGGGCACCGGTCCGCTGAGCCCTGCTTCAGATCTGCAAATCGCCCCTTCACATCCTCGCCCAGAAGTGTCGTAATCCAGTCCGCGCTGCGGAAGTCGTCAATCGCCGTGTAGATGTTGTCCGGTAGGTAACGATTGGCCTGGCGCAGGTTGTCGATCGGCGCCAGCTCCCCCTCCAGCCCCGACCGGAAGATGGAGTAGAGCACCAGGTACGGGTTCGCGTCCGGCCCCACCGAGCGCACCTCAACGCGCGCGCTTTTCTCGTTGCCGATCGGTACCCGGATCATCGAGCCACGGTCGACCGCCGAAGCCTTGATCTGGTTCGGCGCCTCAAAGTGCGGGTCCAGCCGCCGATAGGCATTCACACTCGAGTTCAGCAGCAGGCAAATGTCATTGCCGTGCGTCAGGATGCGGTCGATAAACTCCCATCCCAGCTTGGACAGCTTCTCCTCGCCCTGCGCGTCCCACATCAGGTTCTTGCCCCGCTGCGTAATCGAGACGTTGGTATGCATCCCGGAGCCGTTCACCCCCACCACCGGCTTCGGCAAAAAGGAGGCGGTCATCCCCATCTGGTCTGCCAGCTGCCGGCAGATCAGCTTGTACAGCTGGATCTGGTCCGCCGCTGCGACCACTTCTCCATAGCTGTAGTTGATCTCAAACTGCGAGGGCGCGACCTCAGGATGGTCCTTCTCGTTTTCAAATCCCATGGCGCGCTGCACCTCCGCCGCCCGGTCGATGAAGTCGCGCAGCGGGTCGCCCGGCAGCGAGTGATAGTAGCCGCCCTGGTTCACATATTCAAACTCGCCCGTCTCGTGGAAGTGGCGCTCCGCATCCCGTCCCGCGAAGAGAAAGCCTTCAATCTCGTTCGCCGCGTTGAGCGTGTACCCGTCACTGTCAAACTTCCGCTGCGCAAACCCTTTCAGCACGCCCCGCAGGTCGCCCGCATAGGGCTGGCCCTGCTTGTCGATCACCTCACCGAAGACGAGCACCTTGCCCGGTCCGAAGACGTCAGCAGGCGGCCAGTAGAAGGCCGACCAGTCGATGCCAAGGCGCAGGTCACTCTCGCGCTGCGCCGTAAAACCCCGAATCGAGCTCCCGTCAAAGGTCAGGTTGTCGTAGCTGCCGATCAGGAACTTCTTGTCATAATCCAGCATGTGCAGACGGCCTTCCAGATCGCTGAAGAGCACCGTCACCGCCTTGATCCGCGGCTCCTGTGCCAGGTACTTCAAGCGCTTGTCGCGAATCTGGTCGCCCGGAACACGATCCAGCCGCTCCTTCTTCGCCTCCAGGTTCAGCTCTTCCAGTTCCGCATACGTGAGAGACAAAAAGCTGCGCAGTTCGGTCGACATGGATCTCCTTGGGAAGGGAAGTAAGTGCTTCAGGCAGGAAGGCTCGCGGGCAAGACCATTCGGGTACGGGGGCACCCATGCCTCTTCGCTGCCTCCAGCCTATCGCGAAGCGCGCTGCGCCGCCGCCGCGATTAAAGAATGTGATACGAGGCATCGCCTCTGCTTATCTCGCCCCGGCCTCACGCCTACGCAGCCATAGCCGGTTCCGCTTTAAAGCCCTGCCGGGTGGGCAACCGCAAGGCTCCGGGCCTCGCTAGGCCCACAAGCTCGCACGCACCTCCCGCGTATCATTCCACCCAGGCCATCCGCATCAGCCCATACCAGGCAGGAGAGACAGCGTGTCCACCGCAACCCGCCCCGCACCCGTCATGGTCCCCTGGTACCTCTGGACCGGCGTAGTCGCCGTCACCTCGTCCTTCCTCGGTGGCGCGTGGGATGTCTCCTGGCACCGCACCATCGGCCGCGACTCCTTCTGGACCCCCGCGCACATGCTCATCTACGCCTGTGCCCTCCTCGCAGGCATGGTCGGCATCTGGTTTGTCCTCCAGTGCACCTTCGGGCGAGATGCGGAGCTGCGGTCAGGTTCTGTCAGCCTGTTTGGCCTGCGCGCGCCGGTAGGCGTCTTCCTGGCCGGCTGGGGTGGCGCGGCCATGCTCGTCTCCGCCCCTTTTGACAACTGGTGGCATAGCGCCTACGGTCTCGACGTCAAGATCGTCAGCCCGCCCCATACCCTGCTCATCCTCGGCATCCGCGCCGTCTCCATCGGCATGCTATTCCTCATCCTGGCCGCGATGAACCGTGCCGCGGACGCCGGCGCCCCCGGCTTCAAGCCCCTTCAACGCATCTTCCTCTACCTCGGTGGTCTGGCCGTCGGCGGCCAGATGTTCTTCCTGCAGGAGTACACCTGGGAGGGCATGCTTCATCGTTCCGTCGCCTACATCGCCATCGGCCTCGGCGTCCCCCTGCTGCTCGCCACCTTCTCGCAGGCATCGCGCTTTCGCTGGGCCGCCACCACCACCGCGCTCGTCTACACCCTGTTCAACATCGGCGAGATCCTCATCCTGCCACTCTTCTCCGCACACCCCCGCCTCGGTCCCGTCTTCAACCCGGTCACGCACATGGTTCCGGCCAAGTTCCCGGTGCTCCTCTTGGTGCCGGCCCTCGCGCTTGACCTCCTCTGGAGCCGCACCGCAGGCTGGCGCCGCTGGCAGATCGCGCTCGTCTCCGGCATTCTCTTCATCGCTGTCCTGGCCATCGTGGAGTGGCCCTTCGCGAGCTTCCTCATGTCCCCGGCCAGCCAGAACCGCTTCTTCGGCACCATCTACTTCGGGTACAACTCGCCGCCCACCAGCTACGACCGCATGCGCAGGTTCCTCTCTCCTGACCATGGCAGCGTCCTCGCCCTTGGTCTGCTTCGGGCCGCCCTCTACGCCAGCCTCTCCACCTGGATCGGCCGCGACCTTCGGACGATGGATGCGCGGCGTGCAGCGCTAGACCACTCGGCCCCACCCAGGCCTCGCGGAAGCTCCCCCCGCGACCGCCACCCGGCGCTGCGCTATCCTCGAACTTGGTAAGAGTATCCGAGCCAGCGACACGGACGCGGGAAGACCGCCTCATTCAGCGAGAAACGGCCACAAGCCGTATTTCATTGAAATGAAAGGGTTCTCATTCACTCGAAAACGTCAAAGCGAAATTGGATTTTACGTTTAGGCGCTACGGCACTTGCGAGGAGCGCGCTTCGGGCCTACTGAAAGCTGGACTTCAAGTTGAAACATGGGGACTGCCGCCTATCAGGTTTGAGCAACAGAGCGATCATTTCAAGGTCACACTCTTCTCCCCCCCGGACGTTTGCTCAGATTTCGCCTTCCGAACGTTTAGAGGCCTGCTACCAGGACGCCGTCCTAAGATACTTCTCGAGCGTAGCGATGACCAATAAGTCTCTGATGGAGCGCTTGAAAATGCCGGAGAAACAACGGCCAATGGTTTCCGCACTCATCCAAGAAGCGGTCGTGAGAGGGCTTATAACGTCAGCCGATCCCGAAAGCAGGTCGAGAAAGTTTGCAGAGTATCTCCCCGCCTGGGCCGCCGGTGGCTGAATAAGGCTAGCGCGCACTTACGCTGACAGGATGGCTAATGACACGTCATCAAAAGGACCACAACGAGGAAAACGCAGCCTGGCATCGCTCCCACCGACGTACCCGGCAATACGAAAGTTGAGATCTTCAAAATTGTTGTCGAACGGATCTCTAGAGTGTCGAAGTGAGGGCGCTGAACGGTGAGGAGAAATGGTAACGTGAACGCGCGAAGAAGACACGTAAGACTAAGGTCAACAGTCAGGGGCCCCAGTGGGACCTCGAAGAGCACTTCGCTCAATATGTTGTTGCTCAAACTTGCGTGATCGCCCACCAGGCAGAAGCCATCGTTCTCCGCACCTGGCCCGTGCATGAGGCCGACCAGATCGTCTCGCTGCTCACCCGCGATGCCGGCAAACTCAAGGGCGTGGCCAAATCCGCAGCCCGGTCCCGCCGGCGCTTCGGCGGCGCCCTCGAGCCCATGACGCATGTCCGCGCCAGCTATGTCGTGCGCCCACGGCAGGAGTTGGTTCGCCTCGAATCCTTCGAGATCATCCGCTCCCCGCTCTCCGATCCCATCGACTACCCGCGCATCGCAGCCCTGGCCTTCTATGCCGAAGTGCTCGAAGAAATGCTCCCCGAAAACGATCCCCAGGACGCCATCTTCCGCCTTCTGGTCAGCGTCCTTGGCGAAACGCAATCCGGCCGGGTGTGGATGCCCGTCACCTACTTCGCCCTGTGGATCATGCGCCTGATGGGCTGGATGCCGGAACTCACCCACTGCACCGCCTGCCGCCATCGCTTCTCAGACGGTGAGCCGGCCTGGTGGCGCCCTCAAACCGATGGCCTCTTCTGCGAGCAGCACCGCAGCCTCGGCAGCGCTGCGCTCTCCCCGCTCTCGCTCCTTCTCGCCGCACGCATGCTGCGCGCCCCCGTTTCCGCCTTTGCCGGCGAGCCCTGGTCCTCCCGGCGCGCCGCCGACCTGCGCCGCTTCTCCGCTCGCGGCCTGGAGCGCCACCTCGAAGGCCCAGGCGACCAGCGCCTGACCAGCCTCTCGACTCTCCTCCGTCTGGGCTCCTAGCCCGATGCCTCAAACCTCCGGCGCCACGTGCCATCCACCCCCGCGCAAACTAAAGTAAGCGGTTTCCGTTCCTGATCCCGGCTGCCACGCACAGGTCAGTCCTGATTCGGACCGGGAGGCCAAATCGTCGCACGCTAGTGCTTCCCCTGCCGCAACCACGCATCCACACTGGACCTATGAAACGAAGCCTGGTTCTGGCTGGCTGTGCGTTGCTCTGGATTCCTGCCGCCATGGCCGGGTGGACGGCGATGGCCCGCTTCGGCTCCACCCCCGGCCTGCAAAGCGAGGCCCCACACACGCTTCCCGTGGCCCTGCTCGGCCCCGGTGACTCCAGGCGCCCGACCCTGGTCGTCGCGCTGCACCCGCAGTGTTCCTGCTCGCTTGCCACCATGCACGAGCTGGATCGCGTGCTCGCCGCCTCTCACCAGCCCATCGAAACTCTGCTCCTGGTCTACACCCCCAGCCATGCGCCTGCTCACTGGGCGCAGCCGCACGCGCTGCTTGCTGCCGCCGCTCCGCTCCATGCCCGCGTGCTAGAGGACCTTGACGGCGCGACCGCCGCTTCCCTCGGCGCCCGCACCTCGGGCCAGGTGCTGCTCTACTCCGCGCGCGGCCGGCTGCTCTTTCAGGGTGGCGTCACCGCTGAGCGCGGACATGAGGGTGAGAACGCCAGTGGTGACCTCCTGGCGACCGCACTCGCCAGCCAGCGCCAGGCCGCCTTCACCCCCGGCGTCTTTGGTTGCCCGCTCTTCCCACTCCCTGCGAGGCACCTATGAGCTCTCCTCCAAGCCCGAACACGCCAACCACCCCCGATGCCCGCGTTGAGCAGGTCGTGACCTCCATGGCCCGCAACCTCGCGGGCAGGATGGACCGCTACTTCTCCTGCCTGATGGTCGCGCAATGGCTCGCCGCCCTCGGCGTGGCCCTGTGGGTCACCCCGCGCACCTGGGTCGGTGCCGTCAGCTCCCCCAATCCCTACATCGCCATCGCTCTCGTCTTCGGTGGCATCGTCTCGCTCGTCCCCGCTGCCCTGGCCTGGCTCGCCCCCGGCGAACGCTGGACCCGCCACCTCATCGCCGCTGGCCAGATGTTGATGTCGACCCTGCTCATCCACCTCTCGGGCGGCCGCATTGAGACGCACTTCCACATCTTCGGCTCGCTTGCCTTTCTCGCCTGCTACCTGGACTGGACGGTTCTCCTCACTGCCTCCGCCGTGATCCTGCTCGACCACACCGTCGGCAACTTCCTCTGGCCACACGCCGTCTTCGGCCCTTCCAACGTTGAGTCCTGGCGCTGGCTGGAACACGTAGGCTGGGTCGTCTTCTGCGATGCCTTCCTCATAGCCACCTGTATCAGCAGAATGCGTAGCCTCCGCACGGTTGCCGGCAAGACCGTCGAGCAGGATGGCCTGCTCACCCGCGCCTACACCGACGCCCTCACCGGTCTGCCCAACCGGCTCCGCTTCCAGAAGCAGGTTGAGAGCGCAGTCGCCACGGCCAAGGCCAATGGCAGTCGCTTCTCTCTCATGTACATCGATCTCGACCGTTTCAAGGAAGTCAACGACACCTTTGGCCATGCCCTCGGCGACAAGGTCCTTCTCGAGGTGGCCGCGCGGCTTACCGTCGGCCAGAACGAAGACACCATGTTCGCCCGCATCGGTGGCGACGAGTTTGTTGCCGTTTGTACCGGCCAGGGCGCCCACGGAGCCATCGACGACCGAGCCCGCGACATCCTCACCAGCCTTCTCTCTCCCATCCACATTGACGGACACGACATCGTCATCGGCGCCAGCATCGGCGTTAGCCAGTACCCCGAGGATGGCAGTGATCAGGACCAGCTGCTCTCCCACGCCGACACCGCCATGTACAACGTCAAGCGCAAGCGGCGCCGCGGCTATACCTTCTACGACGACGCCATGAACGCCACCACCGAGCAGCGTGCCCAGGGTCAGGCGCGCCTCAGGTCGGCC
>DASWUY010000520.1:0-7561 GCA_036401435.1 Acidobacteriaceae bacterium
CCGTCGAAGATTTCCAAACCTTCCTTGACGCAGCGCACGAGCGCAACATGCAGGTCATGGTCGAGTTGGTCATCAACCACACCTCTGACCAGCATCCCTGGTTCCAGGCCGCGCGCCTCGCTCCCGCCGGCTCGCCGGAACGCGACTACTACGTATGGTCTGACACCGACAAGTTGTACGAAGAAGCACGCATCATCTTCACCGATACCGAGAAGTCCAACTGGACCTGGGACCCGGTGGCCAAGCAGTACTACTGGCACCGCTTCTTCTCGCACCAGCCTGACCTCAACTTCGATAACCCCCGCGTCATTGAAGAGGTCATCAACGTCATGCGGCACTGGCTTGACATGGGCGTCGACGGCCTGCGCATGGACGCCATCCCCTACCTGATCGAGCGCGACGGCACCAGCTGCGAAAATCTCCCTGAAACCCACGTCGCCATCAAGGCCATCCGCAAAGCCATTGACGACGACTACGACGGCCGCCTCATCCTCGCCGAAGCCAACCAGTGGCCTGCCGATGTGCGCCCTTACTTCGGCGATGGCGACGAGTGCCACATGGCCTTCCACTTCCCGCTCATGCCCCGCATCTACATGGCGCTCCGGCAGGAAGACCGCATGCCCATCACCGAGATCATGGCCCAGACACCGGATATCCCCGAGAACTGCCAGTGGGGTATCTTCCTCCGCAACCATGACGAACTTACCCTTGAAATGGTAAGTGACGAAGAGCGCGATTACATGTATCTCGCTTACTCGGCCGACCCGCGCATGCGCATTAATATCGGCATCCGCCGCCGCCTCGCGCCGCTCGTCGATAACAACCGCCGACGCATCGAGTTACTCAACTCGCTCCTCTTCTCCTTTCCCGGCACGCCCATCCTCTACTACGGCGACGAGATAGGCATGGGCGATAACATCTACCTGGGCGATCGCAACGGCGTGCGCACCCCCATGCAGTGGTCCGGCGACCGCAACGCCGGCTTCTCCCGCGCCTCGCCCGCCAAGCTCTTCTCGCCCGTCATCATGGACCCGGTCTGGGGCTACGAGGCCATCAACGTTGAGGCCCAGCAGAGCGATCCCTCGTCGCTCCTCAGCTGGATGCGCAACATGATCTCGCTGCGCAAGCTCTTCTCCGTCTTCGGCCGCGGCACCCTTAGCTTCCTCGCCCCCGAGAACCGCAAGGTCCTCGCCTATGTCCGCAAACTCGACGACCAGGTCGTCCTCTGCATCGCCAACCTCTCCCGCTTCGCCCAGCCCGCCACCCTCGACCTGTCCGAATACGAGGGCATGGTCCCGGTCGAGATGGTCGGCTATGTCGAGTTCCCCACCATCACCCGCTCGCCCTATCCCGTTACCCTCGGCCCCTACGGCTTCTTCTGGCTCGAGTTACAGACCTCTCCCGACCTCGACTTATCCCAGCCTGAGCCCGAGAGCTCCAGCTCGCTCCTCTCCGTCACCAGCGCCTCTGACTGGCCGGCCATCTTCACCACCGGCTCTGCCATCCTCACCGACCGCCTGCTCCCTGAGTTCCTTCCCCGGCAGCGATGGTTTGGCGCCAAGAGCCGCACCATTGCCTCCACCCAGGTCCTCGACTGGGGCCTGTTGCCCGCCGCGCCCGCTCAGCAGATCGCCCTCGCCTTCATTGAGGTGAGCTACACCGCCGGCGAGCCCGACACCTACCTCCTGCCCCTCACCATCCTGCTCGGTGACCAGGCAGAAGCCCTGCGCGAGAGCGCCCCCTCGGCGATCCTCGGCGGCCTGCTCTCACCGGGTGGCGGCGGCGTCGTGGCCGATGCGCTTTACATCGACGAGTCCAGCACTGCACTCCTCCAACTCATCGCGCACAACAGCGAGATCGCCTTCGAGAAGGGCACCCTGCGCGGCGCGCTCAGCACCATCTTCGACACGCTCCGCGGCCCCGCCGCCGCCCTGCCCCCGCGCCGCAGCTCCGCCGAGCAGAGCAATACTTCCATCTTCTTCGGCGACCGGCTCATCATGAAGCTCTTCCGCCGCCAGCAGTACGGCCCCAACCCCGACGTTGAGATCGGCCGCTTCCTCACTGAGAAGACCTCCTTCCGCAACATCGCTCCCTTCGGCGGCGCCGTCGAGTACAACGCGCCCGTCCCCTCCACCAACGCCGGCGAGGCTGCCTCTGCCGAGACCCGCACCGCCACCATCGCCCTGCTCCAAGGCCTGGTCCAGAACGAGGGCGATGGCTGGCAGTGGACCCTCGAAGAACTCGGCCGCTTCTACGAGGTCTGCGCCGCCTCGCCCTTCCCGGCCGCGCAGCTCCCCCGCGCCAACACGCCCCTTGATCTGAAATCTCCCGCCATGCAGCACGCCCGCGACTTCGCCGGCTTCTACCTCGAGGCCGCCTGCACCCTGGGCCGCCGCACCGCCGAGATGCATCTCGCGCTTGCCACCCCTACCGACGATCCCGCTTTCGCCCCCGAGCCCATGGACGCCGCCTCCCTCCGCGCGCTCCAGGCGGAGCTCTCCCTTCACGGCGCCCACAGCTTTGACATCCTGCGCGGCAGCCTCTCCGCACTCACCGGCGTCTCTGAGGATGCAGTCGAGCTCGCCGGCCTCGTGCTCAGCCGCCGCCGCGCTATCCTGGCCAGCTTCGCCGCGCTCGAGCAGGTAGGCGCCGGCGCCCTCCGTACCCGCGTCCATGGCGACTACCACCTCGGCCAAGTGCTCCGCGCCAAGGGCGACTTCGTCATCCTCGACTTTGAAGGCGAGCCCGCCCGCTCCCTCGCCGAGCGCCGCACGAAGCAGTCCCCCATGAAGGACGTCGCCGGCATGGTGCGATCCTTCTCCTATGCTGCCTTCGCCGCGCTCACCCGCCACACCTCCCGCCGCGCTCAGGACTTCGAGCACCTCGAGCCCTGGTCCCGCCTCTGGGAGGCAGCCGTCGTCCACGAGTACCTTGCTTCCTACCGCGCCACAGCCGCCGCCTCGCCCATCGTCCCTGCAGATCAGGCAGCCTTCCGCCAGCTGCTCGACGTCTACCTGCTCGACAAGGCACTCTATGAACTGGTCTACGAGTTGAACAATCGCCCCGCCTGGGTCCGCATCCCGCTTGCCGGCATCCTCGCCCTGTAGCCGGCCGGGCGTGGCCCCGCCGGCAAAGCCACGCCCCCCATCCCGTGATTGCTTGATCCACCGCAGTGTGACAATGCTCTAAGCACAGGTAAGACGGGTCCATGGCCACACACGAAGAGCTGGTACAAGACGCCGCACCGCCCGCCGAGCGACAGACTGGCATCTGCGATCTTTTCCTCGGCATCACCAGCCTCACAGACGTCGACGCGCTCCGCACCCAGGGCTCTGCCGCGGTCGCCGCCCTTGCCGCCAGCCTGGGCGCCCCGACGGAGTCCCTCCGCGTCACCCTCGCCTACCCCGGCATGGAGCCGCCCTCGGACGCATCCAGCGACTCCTCTGCACCCCAGCCCGGCAGCCCGCACCTGCGCCTGGTCTCCTACGCGCTGCCCGGGAGCGACGCCGCCACCACGCCCTGGGCGGTCGCCGCCGCCTCGCAGCGCGCCCTGCTCGCGCTCGCAGCCGAGTCCCAGGCCAAGGCCTGCGTGCTGCTCAACGCTGACCTCGGTCTGCTCGCCGCCGGCCCCCTCACCCAGCTCGCGCTCCCTGTACTCGAGAAGCGGGCCGAGTTGGTCCTGCCCATCTACGGCCAGGGCCGCTACGACAGCCTGCTCAACCACAGCATCCTTGCTCCGCTTACCCGCGCCCTCTATGGCAAGCGCGTCCACTTCCCCCTCGCATCCGACTACGCCATCTCCTCCCGCCTGGTCGCGCGCCTGCTCCAGAGCGCGCACAGCGCCGCGCACGCCAACGCCGGCTCCATCCTCTGGCCCGCCACCGTCGCCGCCACCATCGACGCGCCGGTCGCCGAGGCCCCGGTCAGCCTGCAGCACGCCACCCGTACCGAGGGCCTGGACCTCAGCACCCTCATCAGCCAGCTGGTCGGCTCGGTCTTTGCCGACATGGAGCACAACGCTCCCCTCTGGCAGCGCGTGCGCGGGTCACAAACCTCGCTGCCCAGCCCCGCCGCCAGGCTCCAGCTCACCCCCGGCGACCCAGGCGAGCACACCCCGGACCCGCAACCCATGATCGCTTCCTTCCTGCTCGGCTGGCGCAGCCTGCAGGAGGTCTGGGGCTTGGTCCTGCCGCCCGTCACCCTGCTCGAGCTCAAGCGCCTCACGCTCGTCCCTACTGACCGCTTCCGCCTGCCGGACGAACTCTGGGCCCGCATCATCTACGACTTTGCCCTCGCCTACCGTCTTCGCAACATCGGCCGCACCCACCTGCTAGGCGCCCTCACCCCGCTCTATCTCGGCTGGGTCGCCTCCTACGTCAATGAGTGGACGCACGAAACCACCCCCTCGCATCAGCAGCGCCACGAGCGCCTGGCCAAGGCCTTTGAAGACGGCAAGCCTTACCTGGTCCGCCGCTGGCGCTGGCCCGACCGCTTCAACCCCTAGTCCCCGCATCACCACGCCTCACGCAATCCGCTATCGCGCCATCGCAAGAAGGAGCAAACCATGTGGCAACAGGTCGCGCAGTCGCTTCAAGATTCCATGGGCCGGGTCATCACCGAGATCGCCAAGCTGCTTCCCGGCATCCTCGGCTTCGCACTGGTGCTGTTGATCTTTGTCGCCATCGCTGCGGCCTTTGCCTGGGTCACGCGGCGCCTGCTTGCGGCGCTCCGCTTCGATGCACGCTTTGAGCAGAATCCCGGCCTGGCCGAGTGGACCCCGGCCCACCCACCTTCCGTCATAGCCAGCCGCGTCGTCTTCTGGGTCTTCATCATCATCGGCGTGCTGGTCGGCATCTCCGCCTTTGAGGCCGCCTCGGCCGAGGCCGGCATCTCCGCCTACGTCTTTGCCTACGTGCCACGCGTCGTCGGCGCCATCGTCCTGCTCTTCGTCGGCACCCTGGTCGCCCGGCTCCTCTCCCGCAGCGTGCTGATCTCGGGCGTTAATATGAACCTCCAGTACGCGCGCCTGCTCGGCACCGGGGTCAAGTGGCTGGTGCTCGTGCTCACCGCCGCCATGGTCCTTGACCACCTCTCCATCGGCGGCGAGATCGTCGACCTGGCGTTCGGCATCCTCTTCGGCGGCATCGTCCTCGCGCTCGCCCTCGCCGTCGGCCTCGGCTCGCGCGAGCTGGTCAGCCGCTCGCTCGAGCGCGAAGTCGCCCGCCAGCCCTCCATGGTCCCGGCCCCCGAAGAGCAGCTCCACCACTTCTAGCGATCGCGCCGAATGAGCCCCAAGCCCAAGGATCCCAAGCCCAAACCGCCCGCAAAGAAGTCCCCGGCCACGAAGGCCACTGCGCCCAATGCAGCGCGCCCGCCTGCCACCGCCGATCCTCCCGCCGAAGAGCGCCCATCCGCCCCCGCCAATGCCGCTCAGGCGGTCGACGAACAACTCGCCCGCTACCGCGCCATGCGCGACTTCTCTACCACCGCCGAGCCCAGCGGCACCGAAACCATCGGCGCCGAGACGCGGCAGCCGCCCCCCTCAACTGCCCTCCCCTTTGTCATCCAGAAGCATGCCGCCACCCGCCTGCACTACGACTTCCGCCTCGGCTGGCGCGGCGTGCTCAAGAGCTGGGCCGTCGCCAAGGGCCCCAGCTACGTCACCCGCGATCGCCGCCTGGCCGTCGAGGTCGAAGACCATCCCATGGAGTACGGAGGCTTTGAGGGCACCATCCCCAAGGGTCAGTACGGTGGCGGCACCGTGCTCCTCTGGGACCAGGGAACCTGGGAGCCGCATGGCGATGTCGACGAGGGCCTGCGCAAGGGCAGCCTCAAGTTCGCTCTGCACGGCGAAAAGCTCCACGGCAACTGGACGCTCGTCCGCATGGGCGGCCGCGCCGCCACCGAGTCCAAACCCAACTGGCTCCTCATCAAGGAGCACGACGAACACGAGCGTCCCGCCACCGCACCCTGCATCACCGAGGAGGCGCCCGACTCTGTCGTCACCGGCCGCACCCTGGCCCAGATCGCCGAGGCTGACGACCATACCTGGAACTCCAACCGCGCCGAAGACAAGCCGCCCGCCAACCACTCCCGTCTGGCCAACGCCCGCCTGCACAGCACCGTGCCCATCCCCGCAAAGGCACCCGTCAGGCAGGCCGCCGCGCAGCCCGCCGCGAAAGATTTGCCAACGAAGCCCCGACCGCCGCTCCTCTCCACCACCCTGGCCAACGCTCCGCTTGAGCCCTTGCCCGCCTTCCTGCCCCCGCAGCTGGCCACCTCTGCCCACCAGGCGCCTGCCTCCGGCGACTGGCTCCACGAGCTCAAGCTCGATGGCTACCGCGTGCAGCTCCACCTCCAGCGCCTCAGCGGCTCCAACAACAAGGTCACCATCTACACCCGCAATGGCCTGGACTGGACCCACCGCATGCCCGCCGTCGCAGCCGCTGCCACCTCCCTGCTCACGGAGTCAGGCACACAGGCAGCCATCCTCGACGGCGAGGTCGTCGTCCTCGACGCCCAGGGCGGTACCAGCTTCAGCGCCCTCCAGGCGGCCTTTGACGAGGGCGCACCCAACCCTCTCAGCTGCTTCGTCTTTGACCTGCTGCACCTCGATGGGCACAACCTGCGCACCCTGCCCCTCCGCGAGCGCAAGCACCTCCTCGAACAGCTGCTCGCCCGCCGCAACCAGCCCTCCGACGCCCTCCGCTACGGCGAACACGTCGAGGGCGCCGGCAGCGGCCCCGAGATCTTCTCGCAAGCCTGCAGCCTCGGCGCCGAGGGCATCATCGCCAAGGCCGCCGCCTCCCGCTACTCTGGCGGCCGCACCGACACCTGGCTCAAGCTCAAGTGCGTGCGCCGCCAGGAGTTCGTTATCGCCGGCTTCACTCCGCCCGGGGACCGCGGCCCCGGACTCGGCTCCCTGCTCCTCGGCTACTACTCCCAGGAACAGTCCCCGCCCAAGTCCCAGCCCCGGCTCATCCACTGCGGTCGCACCGGTACTGGCTTCTCCCACGCCACCCAGCGCATGCTCCGCACCAGGCTTGAAGCCCTGCGGGCCGATCAGTCGCCTTTCAGCAACAAGCTCGCTGCCGCCGCCCGCAAAGACGCTGTCTGGGTTCGCCCTGAGCTCGTCTGCGAGGTCGAGTTCGCTACCTGGACCGGCGACGGCCTCGTTCGCCACGCCTCCTTCCAGGGCCTCCGCGAAGACAAGGATCCCCGCGAAGTCGTCAAGGAAGATACCGGCCCTGCCATGAAGCAGGAGCGCCACGGCAAGCGCCCTGCAACCCCCGAAGAAGAAGCCCCACCGACGCGCGCAGCCGAGCCAACATCCCCAAACCCGCAGCCCCACCCCGCGGCAAGATCCTCCTCCAGGAACAAGCCTCTTACCCTCCAGGCCTCAGCCGCCGTCCTTGAAGCGCCCCCGACGACGGCCCCCGCGCGCAACACGCCAGCCACCATCGCCGGCGTTCGCCTCACCCACCCCGACAAGATCCTCGACCCCGAAACCGGAGTCACCAAGCAGCAGCTCGCGCTCTACTTTGAGGCCGTTGCTCCACGC
>DASWUY010000521.1:0-6175 GCA_036401435.1 Acidobacteriaceae bacterium
TCCCATGGTGCTGATCGAGGCGGCGGCGCACGGCATTATCTGCGTCAGCAGCGACTGCCGCAGCGGGCCGGCGGAGATCGTTCAGCCGGGAGAGAACGGCTGGCTCTACCCTGTCGGCGATGTAGACGCACTCGCGGCACGTCTGCAGGTGCTGGTCGATGCACCTCTGGAGCTTCCCTCCCAGGAGCGGGTGCGCGCAACCGCTCTGCGGTATGCGGCGCCCGCCATCGCCGGGCGCGCGCGGCAAGCGATCGTAGAGGCCGGCACACTGCGCTGACCACGCCCTGACCTGTGGGCCTAGCGTGCCTGCAGCCGCTGGCTCGCGAGCGCGTGTTCGTAGGCGGCTATGTAGCCGTCCAGCGCCCGGTCGAGCGAGAAGAGGCTCGCGTTCTGGAGTCCCTGCGCGCGCAGCGCAGGAAGGCGACCCAGCTGCGACAAAATGGTTGCCGCAGCCTCGTCCGCCCGGTCGGGATCGATCAGAATGGCAGCGCCACCGGCTACCTCTGTCATGGGTGCGCGATCGGTCGTGATTACCGGGCATCCGCAGGCTTGCGCCTCAAGAATCGGCCAGCCGAAGCCTTCCTCCCGCGACGGGAAGAGCAGGGCGCGGGCGCCGCTGTAGAGCGCGCGCACCTCTTCATTTGAGACCTCGGTCCACTCCAGGATGTCAGAGGAAACCTCGCTCGCGGCGACCAGGGTGCGCAGCTCCCGGTTCCACGGCTTTCCCGCGAGGATGAGCCGCGTCTGCGCGAATGCGGAAGAACGCTTGAGCGCCGCGAAAATGCGCACCACCGCCGGCCGGTTCTTGTACCAGGAGTTCCCGCCCACATGCACCAGGTACTCCGGCGCCTCATCGAGCCCGCGAGCGGAAAAGACGCGCCGGGTCTCGTCCGCCGGTACCGGGTGAAAGTGCCAGTTCAGCGGGTTGTGCAGCACGGTAGACGGCGGCGCGTGCCCGGCAGCCAGCTCCTGCAGGTCGTCCTTTGTCTTGCGCGAGACGCAGACGACGTAGGGCGCGCGTAGAAGCCCTGAAGCAATCCACCGCTGCAGCATTTTCCCGGTAAAGCCAATCCGCTCCTCAGGGAACCTGCCCCGCGCAGCAAAGACGGCCAGCAGGTCATGACAGGTGATCACGCTTGGCCGGCCGCCGGTGTGACGCAGGTACATGGAGTTCGAGTGATCGCAGACATGCACGAGGTCTGCATGACGCGCCCGGGCGGCGAGCCACCAGGGCGCCAGCAGAAACTTGTCCACGTAAGCAATCCACTTGGCGACGGGCGCAGGCGCTCGGCGGAAGAGCCGCAGCAGTCGCTCTGGTGGCGAGATCGTCGAGGCGTCGTGTCCGCGAGCACGCAGGCCGCGCTCCAGCATGGTTGCGTAGCGGAGCATGCTGGCCTGCTGGTCGGGTAGATAGTTGGAGACGAGGAGAATCTTCATGGGCGGGTCGAGCAAGCCGAGACAAGGCGCTTACCGGAATGAGGAAGGAGCCAACCGCGCCTTTCACCGTGCCGCTGGCAAAAGGCGCTTTCCGGGGAGCATGGCAGCTCGAGCGCTACTCCAACCGCTACTGGGCGACCGGCGAAAGGATCTGGCTCTCAATCCACGCGTACGTCTTGGCCATCCCATCGCGCAGCCGGATCGAGGGCTCCCAATCCAGGTATTGCTTGATCAGGGTGTTGTCGGAGTTGCGTCCATTTACGCCCTTCGGCGCCCCCAGGTTGTACCTGCGGTGGAGCTTGATCCCGGCAATCTCCTCGACAATGTCCACCAGCTGGTTGATGGTCACAAGCTCGCTCGAGCCGAGATTGATAGGCTCCAGGATGTCACTTTCAAGGATGGCCTTGGTGCCCCGCGTGCAGTCATCGATGTACATGAAAGAACGGGTCTGGTGTCCGTCACCCCAGATCTCGATCTCGTGCCGGCCGGTGAGTTTCGCCTCAATCACCTTCCGGCACATCGCCGCCGGCGCCTTCTCTCGGCCGCCCTCATAGGTGCCCAGCGGACCATAGACGTTGTGATAGCGTGCCACGCGCGTCACCAGGCCGTAGTCCTCGCGGAAGTGACGGCACATCCTCTCGGAGAACAGCTTCTCCCAGCCATACCCATCCTCGGGCAGAGCGGGGTAGGCGTCAGACTCCTTGAGCGCCACCACGTTGGGGTCGGTCTGCTTGTCTCCGTTGTACACGCAGGCTGAAGAGGAATAGAAGAAGCGCTCCACACCCGCTTCCCGCGCCGCCATCAGCATGTGCGTGTTGGTCAGCACGCTCAGCATGCACAGCGCCTTGTTGTTCTCGATAAAGCCCATGCCGCCCATATCCGCTGCCAGCTGGAAGACGACCTCCGTCCCATCGGCCGCGATCTGGCAGTTGGCCCGGTCGCGAAGATCGAGCGAGAGGTTCTCTACCCCGTCCGAGGTCTGATACCACTCTTCCAGCGGCTTGATGTCGACGGCCCTGACGACGTTTACGCCCTCCGCCAGCAGGTCCTTGACCAGATGACCACCAATGAAACCGCCGGCCCCACAAACGACTACTTTCTCCTGCTTGAGTTTCATAAGCTCCCAACTCCTGAAAAGAGATCGAACACGCGACTGAGCGAAAAGTGGTGCAGCGCGTGCCAAGGGCCACTGCGCAATGGGAGGCTCAACTTACTATGCCGCGCCTTGATCGGGCTGCGGTCAGGATGTTTTCCATTGCTCGCCTGAGGACACCCTCTCGTCTCTTCGATAAGATGCTTGCCACCCACCTGCAGGCTCACCTGGAGCAGCTTTCGGCCTTGCGCAGCATAGCCATCGCTGGGTGCACCTGAGACACAGCCACACTCTCCTCTTCGGCCTGTTGCGCAGGAACGTGAGTGACATCTTGGAGGGCCCGGACGAGTGCGCGGCTCCACGCTCCGCCTCGCCAAGCGCCTCGCATCCGTGCCGCCCGTCAGGGCAGCCGCGCTGCCGCGACGTCGCGCGTGTAGTTCACTGTCGGCCTGCCGACACTGAGGTAGGTGAAGCCGTGAGCCGCCAGCACCGACGGATCATAGAGGTTGCGGCCGTCGAGGATAATCGGATAGCGCAGACTCTCGTTCAGCCGGTCCAGGTCGAGCTCGGCAAACTCCTGCCAGTCCGTTAGAATCAGCAAGGCGTCCTTGTCCCGCGCCGCCGCGTACGGATCTTCGACGTAGTGCATCTGGTTTGAGGCGGGAAGCACCTCCGCCGTCCGCTCCATCGCCGCAGGGTCAAAGGCATCGATCGAGCACCCTTCCTTGAGCAGCATGGAGACGATCTCGATCGCAGGCGAATCGCGTATGTCGTCGGTGCCGCCCTTGAAGGCAAGGCCAAGCACGCCCAGCTTCTTGCCGCGGAAGGTCCACAGGGCCGCGCGCACCTTCTGGAAGAACCGCTGCTTCTGCTCCGCGTTGATCTTCTCCACCTCGGTCAACATGCCAAACGGAATGCCAAATTGTTCCGCCACGTAGCGGAAAGCGGCCACATCCTTGGGAAAGCAGGAGCCCCCATAGCCCACGCCGGCCTTGAGGAACCTGGGCCCGATGCGCGTGTCCATGCCGATGCCGCGCGCCACCTGCTCGACGTCCGCGCCAACCGCCTCGCAGATGTTGCCTACCACGTTGATAAAGGAGATCTTGACCGCGAGAAAGGCGTTCGAGGCATGCTTGATGAGCTCTGCCGCCTTGGTCGATACATGGAGCAGCGGCGGCAGGTTTCGCTCGCTGCAGCAGCCCGGCACCGCATCCGCATTGCGGTAGTAGGCTCCCCCGGTAAGCGGCAGATAGACCCGGGCCAGGAGCTCGGCTGCACGCTCGCTATCGGAGCCAATGACGATGCGGTCCGTGTGCAGGAAGTCGACCACAGCCGTGCCTTCGCGCAGGAACTCCGGGTTTGAAGCCACGTCGAACAGATCCCGCGATACGCCGTTGCGCTCTACCACCCGGCGAATCCACTCGTTCGTATACACCGGCACCGTACTCTTCTCGACGATGACCTTGTAGCTGGTGATGGAGCGGGCAATCTCGCTGGCCACGGCGTCGACATAGGAGAGGTCCGCGCTTCCGGTCAGGCTCTGCGGGGTGCCGACTGCAATAAAGATCACGTCTGCCTGCTGGGTGGCTGCCCGCAGGTCACTCGTAAAGGTAATGGACCGGTTGCGGTGCCGCGTCAGCAGCTCCGGCAGGTACTCCTCGTGGATCGGTACGCCGCCTTCGCGGAGCATGGTTACCTTGCGTTCATCATTGTCCACGCAGATGACGCGGTGACCGATTTCAGCAAAGCAGGCGGCAGCAACCAGGCCAACGTAGCCTGAGCCCACAACGGCGATCGAGATAGCGGTATCGGCAGAATCCATGGTTGGTTGCGAGCTCCTTACCCAAAGAATACCGCACCGCGCTCCTGCCACCACCAACTCCGGTGCGGTCGAAGAAGCCCGCAGGGGCATGCCGCAAACCCTGTGCAGCGTGGCAGAGGGCCCAAAGGGCTGCCCTCAATCTGCGCCGGCAAGCATGTGCTCTAGCCGCATCCTAGTCGATGCCAAGGCACCCGGGAGGTTACGTCCGGCACCCAACGCGACGGAAGCAGCGACATTCCCCCGATGGGACCACCTAGTGGCCCGAGGACGAGCCTTGAAGCGTGGAGTAGCGGTTGGGGCGGCGCCCACGGCCGCTCCGCTGCTGGCTGTAGGCGCGCTCCAGGTGGCGCATCTCAAAAGCCGACGGCAGAGGTGTGTTGGGGTTCGCGATCATGGCGTGCGATCTCGCCCGGCGCGCTAACTCGTGCACGTTGACCGGTGCCGCGGCAACCCCTCTCCCCGTGCTGAGCCCGGCATGAAGCGAGGGATGGAGGAAGCTGCTGCCCGCCCCGCTGACGCTCGCGAAGGGAGACCCGTTGAGCCCGCTGTAGAAGCCGGACAGCAGGGGGGAAGGCGTGAATGCGGGCGACTGCGAGGGCAGCCCGGCCGTACCCATGGTGGAGTCGGCGAAGCCCGACGCGGACGCGGTCCCGGACTCGGAGACAGAAGCCAGCGCTCCCGGCGTCGGACCGATGATGCCGCTCGGCACCGGGGAAGCCAGCGCATCCGAGCCATCGGCAGCTCCCGAGCCGCTGGCCAGCTGGCCGCTCGGCTCGGCTCCGATCGGGGGAGCAACGCCACCCGCCAGCACGTCCGGGTTGAAGGGTGCGTACCCAGGGCTGCTCAAAGAGCTGGCGCCGCCCGTCCCCGTCAAAGGTGCGGCGCCAGTCATGCTCTTTGAGGTAGTGGCGCTGAGGACGGCGTTGGGATCGATAAAGCCGCTGGCCGCCCCGCCCGGAGGGCCATTGTGCGAGGCGGCCAGGCTCCCAGCCGCAAAGGGAACGAGCATGCTGCCGCTGCCAAAGGACGAGGCGAGCGTCCCTCCCGTGCGGCTGCCGGCAGCATGCGCGCTGGAGGTGGCAAAGGCCAGCCGGGCCGTGGCCGTGCTGGTCGCCGAGGCGCCCGACATCAGCGCCCGGTTGCTCCGGTACTCGCTCAGGTGGACCGCCGCCAGAGGATCGGTCAGGATCGGCGAAATCAGATCAGAAGCAGGCAGACTGTAGGCCGCCCCGTTTGCGGGCAGGTACGGCGAGAGGCCGCTGCCTTCGATCAGGAAGCCCAGCGGATCGTTGATGCCGGACCGCAGGTACGGGTTTTGGAGATTGTTGTCGCCCGGCGCCAGCGAACTCGAGGGTCCGCCCTGGTTGCTCTCCGAGTAAAGAGATCCGGAGA
The DNA here is from genome assembly GCA_036401435.1 of Acidobacteriaceae bacterium. Taxonomy (GTDB): domain Bacteria; phylum Acidobacteriota; class Terriglobia; order Terriglobales; family Acidobacteriaceae; genus EB88. Next base: position 5,745 of record DASWUY010000521.1, read on the forward strand.
CAGGGTCACCCAGCGGAGGGCTGAAGGAGCCCTGCGCCACCAGAGCCGGGGCCACCACTAGTAGGCTGCCCAAGACTGCCAGCGCGCCCACCCAGCGGGCCGGCCTCATGCCGTCCTCCGCAGACGAAACGCCGGGAGGGCGATGAAGAACCAGACGACCGAGCCGAAGAGCAGCCCATTCCGAATGATGAGGAAGTAGTCGGTCAGCGCGGACTCCGGCTGCAGAAGAATCCCGATCGCAGCCACAATGACAAAGGTGACCACGAAAGTAGGGAAGATACGCTGGCAAAACTCGAAAAAGGTGCGCAGGACGACGGCTATCAGCAGCGGATAGACGATCATGCCAAGCAGGCCGAAGTCGATCACCCCGCCGGTGAGCACGGAGTTGGCTTCATCCCAATAGACAGTGCCGAAGATCTCGTTTGAGAGGA
>DASWUY010000522.1:0-6332 GCA_036401435.1 Acidobacteriaceae bacterium
CTCTCATCCGGCAGCGTCATCGGCCTGGAGCTGCTTCCCTCGCACATCAGCGGCCGCTCCTACTCCTCCAGCCTGCTCGAGCACAACGCCAACGCCTCGCTCTTCGACATTCTTGAAGACATCGAGCGGCGCATCATCATCGACAAGATGGAGCGCTGCAATTGGAACCAGACCGACGCGGCAGAGCAGTTTCACATTCCTCTTTCAACTCTCAATCAGAAGATCAAGCGGCTCAACATCGAGATCAAGAAGCGCGTTCGCGAGTAGCCCGTCCCCGTGCGGTCCGCTCCCGGGGTCCGCTTCCCGAACTCTGGTATGCTCGCGAAAGTACTGTCCCTGAGTTCACCCACCGCTCGTTCTCGGTCCAGAACGCGAAAGGCGCGGCCGGGCGGCGGCCGCACACTTCCCTCCCATGGCAGAAAGCACGATCGACCGCGCGGCAAAAGACCTCATCGGCTCCCTGCAGGCGTATACCCTGTTGTCGGCCCGCGCTCTCGGCAACCTCTTTCGCCGACCGCTCTACACGGCCGACATCGTCACCCAGGCCGACTCCATCGGCGTCGGCTCCATCCCTATCGTCCTGCTCACGGGCTTTTTTACCGGCGGCGTGCTCGCCCTGCAGTCGGCCTCCAGCCTGGCTACCTTTGGAGCTACCGCAATTACCGGTCAGCTGGTCAGCTTTTCGATGATCAAGGAGCTTGGCCCGGTGCTCACCTCCCTCATGGTTTCCGGCCGCAACGCCTCCGGCATGGCGTCCGAGCTTGGCTCCATGGTCGTGACCGAGCAGATCGATGCCATGCGCGCTCTCGGTACCGACCCGCTCAAGAAGCTGGTCATGCCGCGCATCGTGGCTACGGTCTTCATGCTCTTCTTTCTCACCATCCTCTCGGACACGGTAGGGACCCTTGGCGGCGCGGCCGTCTCCATCTTCATGCTCAAGCAAGGGGGCTCGCAGTACTTCCACGCGGCCTACCAGTCGCTGCAGTATGGAGACGTGGTGCAGGGGCTGGTCAAGCCGGTCTTCTTCGGCTTCATCATCGCGACCATCGGCTGCTTCTACGGGATGAACACCCGCGGCGGCACCCAGGGAGTGGGCCGCGCCACCACGCAGGCCGTAGTCGTCTCTTCCGTCCTCATCATCTTTTCCGACTTCATCCTCAGCAAGATGATGATCGGGATCTTCGGTCGCTGATGGCCGATCCTCAGCCAGAGTCACCGCGCCCTGGCGGCGACTGGCAGGAGAGCGGGGAACAGCACAACCGCTTCTCCTACTCCGCCGAGACTGCCGAGCGCCCCGCCCCGCTGGCCAGGGGCGCGCACGGAGAGGTGCGGGCAGAGGAGCGGCGCACCTGGCATGACGATCACCCTGACCAGCCCGTCGTCTCCTTTGAACGGGTCTCGCTCAGCTTCCATGGCCACGCGGTGCTGGAAGACATCTCGTTCGAGGTAAGAGGCGGAGAGACGCGCGTGCTGCTTGGGCCGGCAGGCGTCGGCAAGAGCGTGCTGCTCAAGCTCGCCAACGGCCTCATCAAACCAGACTCAGGCAGGATTCGCATCTTCGGCCAGGAAGTGAACACGATGCGCGAGGACGACCTCTTCAAGCTGCGGGCCAACATTGGTACCGTCTTCCAGGAGGGCGCGCTCTTTGACTCAATGACGGTGCGCGACAACGTCGCCTACCGGCTCAACGAAGAACATGTACCTCAGGCCGAGGTGGAAGAGCGCGTGCTGCAGGCGCTGCGCTTTGTCGAGCTCGAGCACACCGTGGACAAGTTCCCCTCGCAGCTCTCAGGCGGCATGCGCCGGCGCGTTTCGATTGCGCGCGCCATCATCAGCAGCCCGGAGCTGCTCCTCTACGACTCGCCCACAGGCGGCCTCGATCCCATCACTTCCACTACCATCATCGAGCTGGTCATCAAGCAGCGGGACCTCTACCAGACCAGTTCCCTGCTCGTGTCGCACCGGCTGCAGGACGCCTTCGCCCTCGCCACGCATCACTACAATCCCGAGAGCCGCCGCGTCGAAAAGCTGCCCACGGGCACCATCGATGAGTCGACCACCTTCCTGGTGCTGCATGAGGGAAGGCTGGTCTTCAACGGCTCCACGCGCGATCTGGTGCGCTCGGACGATCCCTTTATCAAGGACTACCTGAGCTAGCCGCTCGAAATCGGTCAGTGTGGCCGGGCGACGGGGGGAACTCATCAGTGCAACTTCCCCCGGAAGCCCGCGTCTAAGCGCTTGAGTCTCTCCTCTATGGCCTTTGGCAAGATGCAGCGCCGCCCGGAACTGGATGCCCTTCGCGGGCTGTTCCTGGTTTGGATGACGCTCACGCATCTGCCTACGCGCATGAGCGAGTTCGTCAACCAGCCCTTCGGCTTTGTCTCCTCTGCTGAGGGCTTCGTCTTCCTCTCGGCGCTCCTGGTAGCGCGACTCTACAGCAGGCAGGCTGCGCAGGATGAGGCTGGCCTGCGCGCCAAGCTCTGGAAGCGTGCGCTGAAGATCTATGGCATCCACCTGGCCATGGTGGCGCTCGCCTTCACCATCGCCGCCGGCCTCGCTGTCACCACGCACCGCGCTGCCATCTACAACCTGCTGGACTTCTACATTGCGCACCCGGCCACCGCCATCCTCGGGTCGGTGCTGCTGCTCTACTGCCCGCCGCTGCTTGACATCCTGCCCATGTACGTCATCTTCCTTGCTTTCAGCCCGCTCGTGCTCTCCTTTGGCGTCCGCTACGGGTGGCGCCGCATGCTGGCCGGCAGCGGTCTGGTGTGGCTCTCAGCGCAACTCGGGGGCCGGGAGTTCCTGCACGCGCACATCGTCCGCATCACGCACCTGCACATCCCGCAGCAGGAGGCGGGAGCCTTCAACCTGCTGGCCTGGCAGGCAGTGTGGTTCATGGGGCTGTGGCTGGGCGCGAAGTCCGCGGAGGGCGAAGTCCCGCTCAAGCGGCTGCCCGGCTGGACCATCGCCCTCTCTGCCGCCGCCTGTATCTTTTTCGCGGCCGTGCGGCACCAGTGGCTCGGTCCCAGGCTTACGCAAACGACACTCGCGTTCCAGGTCGACAAGTGGCACATCGGTCCGCTACGTGCCCTCAACCTGATCGCGTTCACCATCGTCTTCTACTGGCTGCGGCGGCTGGTCTTCCCGCTGGTCGCCATTGAGCCGTTTCTCACGCTCGGCAAGGCTTCGCTCGAGGTCTTCTGCGCCCACATCATCTTTGTCTTCCTGGGCCTGGCGCTGCTCTACAACGACGTTGCGGAGCTGCACGGGTGGAAGGCCATCCTGCTGCTCATCGTGACCTTCAGCGGCCTGTTCCTGCTGGCTGCGAACGAGGTGCGCAAACGTGCCAAGAGGAAGCGCGAGAGCTCTGGCAGGCCCGGGGAACCAAGCCTCAAGCCAGGGGCCGCCCCAGCCGTCGAGGGCGAGCCGCTCCGAAAAGCTGCCTGCCCGCCTGTTCCCACGCTCTAGAAGCCCACGCGGCCCGCGAAGAGTGGCGCCGCCAGGCCAAGGAAAGAGGGTCAGTCCGGCCGAGCCTAAACAGCCACCGTGAAGGTGTCTTCTGACCGCGACACGGCGCGATAGAGCGTGTCCCGCTCAAACGGCACCCGGCCTGCCGCGGTGATCAGCCGTACCAGCTCTTCCCGCCGCATCCCCTGCGGCGTTGTGGCTCCGGCGTCGTGATAAATCTTTTCCTCGATCACGGTTCCGTCGATATCATCGGCGCCGAACCGCAGCGCGATCTGTGCCATCTTCGCCGAGACCATCTGCCAGTACGACTTGATATGCGGGAAGTTATCGAGCATCAGCCGCCCGATGGCAATCTGCCGGATGTCGGTCAAGCCCGTAGTCCTCGGCAAGTGCTCAAGCGCGGTGTGATCGGGATGGAACGCGAGCGGAATAAAGGTCTGAAAACCATGGGTCCGGTCCTGTACCTCGCGCAGCCGCACCATGTGGTCGATGCGGTCTTCTTCATTCTCGACATGCCCGTAGAGCATCGTCGCATTGCTCTTCAGCCCGAGCGTATGCGCGAGCTCGGCCGTCTCCAGCCACTCCGACCCATCAATCGTGTGGTCGCAGATGATGTGCCGCACCCGGTCAGCAAAGATCTCCGCCCCGCCGCCCGGCATCGAGTCCACGCCTGCGTCGATCATCCGCTCGATGGTCTCTCGAAGCGAAAGCTTGGCCCGCTTGGCCAGGAACGCCACCTCGACCATGGTGAACGCCTTGATGTGCACTTTGGGGAAACGCTGCTTCAGCCCTGAGACCAGGTCAAGAAAATAGCCGAGCGGCAAGTCAGGGTGCAGGCCGCCCACGATGTGAAACTCGGTTACCGCTTCTGTGTAGCCGGACGCCGCCGTCTCGTATGCCTCTTCAAGCGCCATGGTGTAGGTGCCCGGCGCATCCTTCTTGCGGCCAAAGGCACACAGCCGGCAGGACGCCACACACACGTTCGTTGGGTTGATATGCCGGTTCACGTTGAAGTAGGTGAGATCTCCATGCAGCCGCTCGCGCACGTGGTTGGCCAGCCAGCCCACGGCCAGGATGTCAGGCGAGCGATAGAGCGCAAGCCCGTCCTCAAAGCTGAGCCGCTCGCCCCGCAGAACCTTGTCTGCGATGGGCTCGAGGAGTCTGTCATCGGTTGCAAACGCGTGTCGCTCTAGGGCCATGGCCGTCTTCTCTTCCCGTGTCCATGATACTTGGTCCGGGATACTTGGTCCGGACCAACAAGGCCCCCCACCCTCTCTCCCCCGCTGCAGCATGAAAATGACAAGCGGGACCAGCCACTCTCCGCTGATACCATGCCTCAGTGGAATGCTTGCCAGCAGCGACTTCCAACCGGTCCCCCAAGCGCCGCGGCGTTTGGATGGTACTGGTCTTTGCCCTCTTGTCTCTCTCGTCCAGTAGCCCCGCGTCGCCTGTTGCGGGCTTCCCCGTCGTCACCCTTGAGGCTCTCGACAAGCAGAAGCTTACCGTCCCTCCCGGGCTTGAAGGCCAGCTCAACCTGCTGCTGCTTTCCTTCGCCCGCGACCAGGAGAATCAGCTTGCCACCTGGACAGCCACAGCCCAGGCGCTGCAGCACACAGACTTCACCTTTCGCGCCTACCGCATGCCCGTGCTGGAGCGCCAGAATGAGCTGCTACGCTGGTGGCAGAACGCCTCGCTGCGCTCGGATGAGACAGATCCTCAGCTCTGGCACTGGACCGTTCCCCTCTACGTCGACAAGGCGCAGTTCCGCGCGCAGCTTGGGATCGCGGACGAGAAGAGCGTAGTGGCGCTGCTGGTCGATCGCGGGGGACACATCCTCTGGCGAGCCACCGGGGCATCCACCCCCGAGTCCAGGATGAGCCTGCGAGCGGCTGCAGTGGCCCGATAGCGCGCTTCAGGCTCGCGACGTCAGCGTCCATTCCAGCACCAGCGCATCGATCGAGCCCAGGTAATATCCCGGGATGCGCTCCACCGGCCGAAAACCGAGGCTGCGATAGAAGCTGAGCGCGGCTTCGTTGTCCACTGCTACTTCCAGCCGCAGGAGGTCGGCCCGCACCTCAAGCGCCTTGGCCGCCATCCACCGCATCAACTCCGTTCCCACGCCGTGCCGGCGCGCTCGCTCGGCCACATCGATCGTGATGATGTGCAGCGCGGCCCTGCCCCGGGTGCGCATGGTCCGGGCGATCGAAAACCCGAGCAGCTCGCCCCCATCCTGCGCGCTCTCCAGCAGCACGGAGAAGGCGCTGGGGTGCGTCAGGAACGTCCGCAACTCAGCGCGGGTGTAGGCTATGCCCGGATGGAAGCAGGACTGGTCAAGCGCATACAGCCGATCGAGTTCCGCCTCCAGGCCTCGCTCTTCCGGATGGATCACGCGCAGCCGCATGCCCGGCCCTATGGCGCCTGCCCCGGACCTGCCGGCTCCTGACCCGCCGGCTCTACCACCACGCCATCGAAAAGCGAGGCACCCACCAGGCGGCCGTTCCTGGAGTGGACCTCATGCACCTTCCATCCCGCGTCCCACCACTTCCACTGCGTATCGGCACTGTCCACGCCGAAGATTACGGTGGAGCTGCGTGAGGTGACCAAGACCCGATGCAGCTCTCCATCGTAATTAAGCCCGCTGATCTCCCCCAGCGGTAGCCTGGCAATCGTCTTCCACTGCCCCCCGCCATCCTCGCTGTAGAAGAGCCCTTCGCGGCCACCGATCCAGACGGCGTGGTTGCCCGCAACCGCCATCGCCTGGATGGCGCTGAAACCCTGTGGCAGAGGCAGCGGCCTCCACCCATTGCCCCCATCTTCTGAAAGCATCAGGCCGTCGCGCCGCGCGGCGAGGACGGTTTCGC
>DASWUY010000523.1:0-2927 GCA_036401435.1 Acidobacteriaceae bacterium
GGAGTATCAAGCTCAGCTCACGTTGTGATCTCAGACACCCGAATGGACGGAGTGGGGGTCAGTTCACTGCTTGGGTTGTCGCGACGTCACGGATTAGGTCTGGCGAGTCAAAGAACCATAACTGATGCAATGGCCGAAGCGGCCACATCCCCACCCCCGCGCCGCCCCTTGCACCGCACGGTCCCCGCCCCGCATACTAGCGACCATGCCCAACGGCATCCCGCCCCAGATCCTCAAGCCGAGCCCACCCACCCTCGGCCTGCGCAAGCGCCTGGGCCGCGACCTCTTCGCCGACGACAACCTCGACCTCCTCTCCCACGTCCTCGATGACTGCTTCGTCCTCCCCGGCACCTCCATCCGCTTTGGCCTCGACGGCATCATCGGTCTCGTTCCCGTGCTTGGCGACGTGCTGGCCGGCCTCGCCTCCACCCTCATCATCGTTGCCGCCTGGTTCCGCGGCGTGCCCACCATCGCGCTCGCCCGCATGGTCGTCAACGTCGCCATCAGCGTCACCGTCGGCGTCATCCCCTTTGTCGGGGACGCGTTTGTCATCGCCTGGAAGGCCAATCGCCGCAACTACGCCCTGCTCACCCGCCACCTTCGCCAGCCCAACCAGCACACTTGGAGGGACTGGGCCTTCCTGCTCCTGCTCTCCGCAGCCCTGCTCACCCTCTTCGCCCTGCCCCTGCTGCTGCTCGGCTGGCTCCTCGGCCGCCTCACGCACCCCGCCTAGCCGCTACCCTCCCGCTCCCCTTACAATCGCTCTAGTCGGGGCGTAGCGCAGCCTGGTAGCGCATCTGCTTTGGGAGCAGAGGGTCGGGGGTTCGAATCCCTCCGCCCCGACCATACTTTGCAGATCCTCGCCCCCCGACACCCCGCGAACCCGCACCGCACCGCGCCGCGCCACCCCCGCATCCCACCCCCGGCATCCAACTCCTGGAGCACAGCGGCGGCTGGCCGCTCCCATCGCTATACTGCTCACGGCCGATCACACCCACGGCGCTTCCCCGGCGCGCTGCAACCTCTGCAGAGACTGAGGAGCTCTTTGTCGACCTTCCTGAGGCACCTGCCCGACCGGCTGCGGCTGTCCCCGCGTCCGGGTTCCACCCGCAGCGTGCCCGCTACCGTCACCGGCGCGCTCGGCCTTCTGCTCTCCCTCTGGCTGCTCTCGCCGCTCCTTACCTCCTCTGACATCGAGTGCTTCACCGAGCGCCTGCAGTCGCTCGCCATCAGCGACATGCGCGGCCAGCTCTGGCTCGACGACTGGCTCTACCCCACCTTCACCGAGTACCTCTACACCACCCGCGTCGGCCTCATCCATCTGCTGGAGTGGACCATGCGCCTCACCGGCGCCTCCAGCCTGCACAGCTTCCGCCTCATCATGGCCGCCAGCCTGCTCACTGCCGCCGTCGCCTCCGCGGTCGTGGTTCGCCGCTGGGCGCGTGAGCCCCTGTGGGCCATCCTGGCCGGGCTCGTCCTGCTGCCCGGCCTCATGGAGTCAGCCTTCTCCTTCTCTGACAACCTGCCCTCCGCGGCTTTCGCCCTGGCCGGCATGGCGCTCGTCCGGCCCGGCACCCCGGTCCTGCGGTGGCTCCTGGTCGGCGTGCTCTTCGCCGCGGCGACCCTCACCCGCCTTGACGCCCTGCTTACGCTGCCCTTCTTTGCCGGCCTGCTTGTCCTCTCGGGCGTTCGCCGCCTGCAACACACCCTCCTCCCAGCCGCCTGCTTCGCTGCCGGGGCCGCGGCCCTCTTTCTCCTCAGCCAGTCCCTCACCACCGTCCAGCTCGCGCATTCTGTCCTTGTTGGTCACCGCTTCAGCATCCACCACGCCACTCAGGTCTCTCTCCGCAACACCCTCCGCCCCATTCCCCTGGTCTTCTTCGGCCTTCTCTCGCCCGTGCTCCTTATCCTCGGCGGCGTCCGCAACTGGCGGCGCCACTCCCTGCTCTGGAACGCTGTCCTGCTCCTGCTCCCGATCGGCTTCTACGCCTTCTGCACCCCGCGGGCGCTACAGCCGCGCGACTTCTTCCTGCTGGGCACGCCCTTCCTCATTCTGCACAGCGCTACCGGCCTGGTGGTGTGGCGCGACTGGCTTCTCAACCCCGCCGGCAGCCGTGCCGGGCGGCTCAGGCGCGCCGCTGCCATGGCCTTTGCCGGCCTGGCCCTCGTCACCTTCCTCGCGCCTGCCTTCATGGTCAACAAGGACGGCCCCCGCACCCCCGTCGGCCGTCTCTGGTCCCCACCCCTGTGGCGCGAGTGGCAGGCCAGCCGCGAGTCGGGTCTCGCCTACGCCGGGCAGGTCCTCCGCTCCGTCGGGCCCGGCCAGCGCGTCTACGTCCTCAGCTCCAGCTGGCAGCCCGACAGCGCCTTCCACCTGCGGCTCCTCCAGGATGGCTGGTCGATGCAGCCTCCACCCGTCCCGCCCGCAGGCTGCCCCCAGCTTGAAGAGGTCTACACCCGCGGCGAGCGCACCCTGGTCCAGTACCGCGCCGAGGACCCCTACGAGCACGCAGCCGAAAGCCCGCTGGCGCTCGACTGGGAGTTCACCCAGGCCTATCAGGCAGATCTCGACGTAGCCTGCATCGAGCGCGGACACTACGACCACGGCTACCTCGCCGTGTGGGAGAACTTCCGCCTCTTCTCCCGCATGGCCGTCGTCGTCGCCTCAGGGCAGCCCAGCGTGGTTCGCTCGGCCGCCCACTTCCCCATTCCGCTCCTCCATCGCAGCCTGTTTGAGACCTTCCAGCTCATCCCCCTCGACCCGGCCGGCCTCCAGTCCATCCGCAACGACGCCGATGCCTGGATGGCCCACGAGCTGAAGGCCAAAGGGGAGCGCCCACCCGCCTCCTACGCCGACTACCACGCCCTCTTCCTGCCTCGGGTCTGGAGTCCCCAGCCGTCCCCTTCCGCCCGATAGCCTGACCCTG
>DASWUY010000524.1:0-4895 GCA_036401435.1 Acidobacteriaceae bacterium
AGGGCGCCCCGTGCTGTTCATCGGTCCGGCTGAGGCTACGCCGGCCCGCATCGTCGAGAGGTTCGCATGCGGCTGGCGCATTGCGTGCGGCGACGTAGCCGGCCTCGTGACTTTGCTCACTTACCTCGATGGGCACCGCGACCAGGTGCACGCCGCAGGCCGGCGCGCACGCGCTGCACTGCTCGCGCACTACGACCTCGACCTTGGAGTGGCTCATCTCTGTTCCATCCTCGGCGCCGAGACCCTGGTCCCCGCGTCTTCCGATCTCAGCCTTGTCACCAGCGACGCAACCCCTTAACCAGCCACGAGAGCAGCTCTACACAAGACTGCCGGAGAACGAGATGATCTACGCTCCCCTCAGCCTCGGTGTTACCGCATTCCTGCTGTGCTCCATTGCGACGCCTCTCTGCCGCAACCTCTGCCTGCGGTTGAAGATCGTCGATCATCCGGATGGCACGCGCAAGCTGCACTGCAAGCCGATCCCCCGTGTCGGCGGGGTGCCCATCGTGCTCTCCTACGCCGGCGCTGTAGCACTGATGGCCGCGGTCGCGCCCCGTGCCGCCCTGATCCACATCCAGCACCAGGCGCTCTTGTGGTCCATGCTGCCGGCAGTGGCGCTGGTCTTCGCGACCGGCCTGCTGGATGACCTGGTCGGCCTCAGGCCCTCGCACAAGCTGGTGGGCCAGGTGGTTGCAGCGGTCTTCGCCGTGACTTTCGGGGCGCGCATTCACCTGCTAACCGGCGTGCCCTCGTCGGCCTGGATCACCCTGCCGCTCAGTGTGCTCTGGCTGCTCGGCTGTACGAACGCCTTCAACCTGATTGATGGCCTCGATGGCCTGGCTTCCGGCGTCGGCCTTTTCGCCACCGTGACGGTGCTCTTTGCCGCGATGCTGCAGGGCAACATGGGCCTGGCCATGGCCACCATCCCGCTGGCCGCCTGCCTGCTGGCCTTCCTGCGGTACAACTTCAGCCCCGCCTCCATCTTTCTGGGCGACTGTGGCAGCATGACCATCGGCTTCCTGCTGGGTTGCTTCGGGCTTATCTGGAGCCAGAAGTCGGCCACCCTGCTGGGCATGTCGGCCCCCGTCATGGCCATGGCTGTGCCTTTGATCGACGTCGGCCTCTCGATCGGGCGCAGGTTTCTCAGCAGCCGGCCCATCTTTGAGGCCGACCGGGGACACATCCATCATCGTCTGCTGGCCAAGGGCCTCAAGCCGCGCAACGTCGCGCTGATCCTCTACGGGGTCTGTGGCATCGCCGCGATGCTTTCTCTACTGCAAAGCGTGGTCGCCTACCAGTTCCGCGGCTTGACGGTGGTGCTCTTCTGCGCGCTCGCGCTCTACGGTGTCAAGCGGCTGGGCTATGTGGAGTTCCAGCTGGCCCGCCGCATGCTCTCCCGCAAGTCCATTCTCCGCTCCCTGCAGGAAGAGCTGTATCTCCACGACCTGAAGCTGCTGCTGGAGTCTGCGCAGACTGTAGAGGCTTGCTGGGCGGTGGTCAGCACCGCCTGCCAGGACATGCAGTTTGATTCTGTGCAGATGCAGCTGAAGGGCCGCGAGTTTGAAGCGAATGGAACGATGTGCGCCGCCACCTACTCCTGGCAGCTGACTGTCTCGCTCGGCACGACCGGGTACCTGCGCCTGGCGCGCCTGCGCGAGAGCGACTCTCCTCGGCTGATGATGTCGGTGGTGCACTCCCTGCAGGAGACCATCCGGGCCAAGGACCTGGCGGCTTGACCCGCGCCCACGCTCGTTTGCGCGCGGCTTACTTCGAGGCAGCGCTGCGATAGATCTGCATGACAGCTGTGTTGTTCGCCTGCCAGTAGTCAGCGTGCACCATCAGGATGTCGCCATGCCTGACGGCCTCGATCAGCTGCGGCGCGGCCTGGGCCAGCTTCGCTGCATCCACATCGTTGATCAGGTTCACGCTGAAGGCTGCGGGGTAGTAGCGGTAGGTCAGCGGGTCGGTTCCCAGGTCGCCGTGGAAGAGGAAGCTCTCAAACGGCGCCGTGTAGGCGTAGTACTTGGGCGTACTGTGCTCGGGGAGTATGAGCGAGTCGCTGAGCGAAGCAGGGAACTGCGCGAAGACGTTCGCGTCGAGCGTCGCGCCATCGGGCTCCACGTTCGAATCGACGTAAAAGAGGGTCGCTCCCCAGCGGTCGTGCGCGTACTTCATCTTGCCGTAGAGCTCGGCCGCGACCTGTGTGCCGGGTACGGCCAGCTGCGTCGCAGCTCCGTCTGCGGTGCGATGGAAGTGCTGCGGCCGTATGCAGAGGCCGATTCTGAAGCCCGCATCTCGCAGTACCTTGAAGTAGGCATCGACCAGCTTCATGCCGTCGTAGGCAGACGCGGCGTCGTGAATGACGCTCTCCATCTCTGGCGCCACCTGCGCCAGCTGATCCGGAGAGCCGACATAGCTGGTAGGCTGCGCGTACTGCTGGCCCTCGATGTCCCACGTGATGGCTCCCTGGGCATGCAGGCGCTGCAGGTTGTGCACCACCTCCCGGGCTTGCTGCAGCAGCAGTCTCTGGAAGCTGGCCAGCCCTTCCGGAGTGCGCAGGTCGAGCTGCGCCCGGGTGGCGGCCACGTAGTTCCTGGGGTTGCCGGAGATGCCGGAGAGCAGGCTCAGAGTCGCCTGGGGCGAGGTGGCAAGATAAACCGTGCCAATGATCCTGCGGTCGGGCCAGTGCACCTGTTCCGGCCACGCCCTGGCCCACTGCTCGAAGGCGTCGGAGGCGATCTCCGCGACCGGGGTGCCCGAGGCTGCGAAGCGGAGCGAGACCGTGAACGAGTCGCTCTCGCCGGGTCGGACCGGGCGATCGATATGGGGCTCAAAGGCAGCCAGTCCATCGGGCGTGGTGCTGCTGATCAGCGGCGTGTAGACGCTGCTGCCGGGGGCCGCGGAAACAAGGCCGGTGCAGAGCGGCCTGCGCGCATCCGTGTAGACGGCCACCACCTCGCCCTGCTGGTAGTCCGCCACCGCTACGCCGGGCGCTGCGGTATTAAACGAGACGTGCGGCGCGCCCTGGCTGCCCGAGCCTATCGGCGGATGGGGCAGATGTAGCACCAGGGGATAGATGGCCGCCCCGTCAAAGACGATCCCGGAGTCCGCCCTGTTCGTCTCCAGAACATGCATGTCGAGCGTGTTGCCACGCTGCTCGAACTGCAGGCGGATCGAGCCCCAGGAGAACGCGTAGGTCCAGGTGTGCGTAGCGGCATTCCAGCTGCGGCCCTGGTTGTTTTCACCCCAGCCATACTGGCCCGTAGAGAGCGGGTTGCCGCCGAGGTCAGTGGCCTTCATATGCCAGATGTGGAAGCCGTCTGCCGGATACCGGCTCAGGTCCTCGAGAGAAACACCGTCGAAGGACAGGCGCTCCAGGCCCTGCGGCCCGTACCCAATCTGCAGGGCAGACTGGGCGCGCATGCGTGCGCAGCCTCCCAGGGTGACTGCTGGAAGAAGCGCAGCGGCCAGGAGCAGGTGCGCGCACTTCATGGAGCCTCCGGGGTTGACCGTGCCAGCGCATCGATGATGGTGCGTGCGCGCTGGTCCCAGGTACCCAGCCTGCTGGCCTCCCACCGCGCCGTCTCGAGGCCGTCCTTGAAATCCTTTTGCTGGAGCGCGACGAGCGCCGCAACCATCTCGTCCGCCGTGTCTACCAGGGTCAGCAGCGGAGGCTTCTCCAGCAGCTCGGCAAATCCGCGTGTGGCTACCATCGGCCGACAGGCAGCCAGGTGCTGGTAGAAGCGGGTTGAGCTGCCGGAGTAGGTAGGCTCCCTCTTCTGGTAGGGCAGCACGGCCACATCGAAAGATCGTGCATAGGCCTGCAGTTCTCCGTAGGCTTTTCCCCCGGTAAAGTGCGCATGCTTTCTCGTCCAGGCCCGCGCCGCCTCCTGCTCGCTGTCCTCGATAGCCATGTCGGCGGGCCCGACAAAGACCCAGGAGAGGCCAGGGGTCCTCGCGACCGCGTCCGCAATCAGCGTCCAGTTCATGTTGCCGGCAAGGTTGCCAAGTACGCCCGCCACGGGCCTGGTAAGAGAAGCGATATCCGGCGGCAGCGCGTCGGGCTCGAGCAACGGCGCGTCGGCCACGTTGCCGGCACGGGTCGCGTTGGGAACGATGGTTATTTTGCCTGCCTCGCAACCAGCCGTGTTGAGGAAGTATGCGGCAAGGCGCTGAGAGTTGGGGCAGATGATCCGAGCTGCCTGGCACATGCGCTGATCCAGACGGATCACCTCCTGCTGATGCATGCCCTGGTAGGCGGAGGTAAGGTCAGTGGAGTAGTAGATGACCGGCCCCGGCCATCTCTCTGCCAGCGGCGCATAGTGGGGCGTGGTGCAGATGACGGGGCACAGCGCAGGCTCGCAGCAGTGAGCCAGCATGCGCTTGAGCAGCTTGCCCTCAAAAGGGAGCAGCGAGCGAATGGGTGCGCGGGCGTAGCCGCGCTGCAGCGGAAAGCGCGTGAGCGTAAGCGGCGGCGACGCAAGGACCTCGGTGCGTTCCCAGTCCTCGAGTGCGCCGAGCGCGAGCCTCTGCGGCGCCCAGGCCATCGTCGGGGCCATCAAGCTGAAGGCGGAGGCAAACTCCTCGATCAGCACCGAGCCTGCATCGAGGATGTGCCACAGTTCGGGTTCACTCCCGGTCACAGCGCGCGAGGCCTCACCCCTTCCTCAGATGCCGCGGGCAGTCGAGCCCCGCTACTGCCGCAGGTCAACGGCGGCGACAGGCTGACTGCACCGGGCCGGCGGTTGCGCGTCCAGGTAGTTAGTCGCCAGCTCATTGCCGTAAGCAAAGAAATGGGGCGAGCTCTGGATCAGCCGCGTGAGTGCCGCCGCCTCAGGCAGGTCGCGGCGCACGTACCAAACATGCACCCGACAGGGCGTGACTCCCCAGCGGGC